>SUVZ01000088.1 GCA_015061765.1 Lentisphaerota bacterium | reverse complement strand
CGTAATGCTGTTCTGCTCGAACATCACAATCCCGTGGCCCAGTTGCAACGCTCCGATGCGCATGAACAAAGGGAAATCTCGTCAGGAGGTGGCATGAACCGACCCACACTCATGCACGAAGAGCCAAGATTTTGTGCATAAGCTGAAGATTGCAATGAAGGAATTATCGGAAACTCGCGTATGGCTAAAACTAATTGGTGAATCTGGATATATTGAAAATGCGAAGCTGAGTGACTTAATAGCAGAGTCCAAAGAATTGTCTCGGATTCTTTCTGCGAGCGTGGCAACGACGAAGAAAAGGATTGGGGGCTAAAATGGCAATTGGCAACATTGGCAATTGGCAACACTACCACATTGGCAACATTCCCAATCCCCTCTTCCCCATTCCCCTCTTTCGTGTATTTCTGTATTTCGTGTATTTCTTGGTCTAAACTTCCAAGCCTATCGTTTGCTATAATATATGACAAATGGGCGTGGAACACATTCGATATAAAACTCTATTGGCGGCGGTTCGTCGCATTGCTGTTGTCATATCAGCAAGCGCGATGAGCTTGTCGCCTTGTGTTGTCTTTGCTGAAAAGACAAATGTCTTTTTCATTCATGGCGCAAATGTAAGTGAACAGGATGCTCGTGCTTGGGCGGCGGTGATGTTTAAGGGCTTGTATCAGGCTGGAGCAAATATGGAGTTTTATCCGATCGCTTGGCAATCCGATATCGGGCCTTCATATAATTACCATATAAACGCATCTAACGCTTTTGTCACAGCATCTTTTCTCGCACCTCGCGTCAATAGTGTTCCCGGGCGAAAGGTTGTCATCGCTCACAGTCTAGGAACGATGGTTGCCGCGGCGGCGATTCAGGATTATGGGATGCAGGTTGATAAACTCATCATGCTTAATTCGGCAATTCCTTCGGAGGCGTTCGATCCGTCGCTTGTAGATGAAAGTCCAAATAACAAATTGGTTCATAACGATTGGATAAGCTACACAAATTCTTGTTGGACGGCAAATTGGCATAAACTCTTTAATGCCCCAGATGCAAGAAGCCGTTTGACTTGGCGCGGACGTTTTGCCGCCGTTGTGCCTGTGGCGGTAAATTTCTATTCGTCAGGAGACGAGGTCTTGGAGCTTTATGCAGATGCACACAATCCTGAATGGTACAATGGGTTTAGCCCATCTGGCAATTGGGGTGAACGCTATGCATGGCATAAACAAGAATTATGGAAAGGACGAAAGTCTCTTCTTGGGTTTATGGGTACGACGGAATGGTCGGGATGGGGATTTAAGGAAAATGTGTTGGGTTTGAAAATTTGGAGTGCGGATGAAGCGAATGCTGTAACAGACGCTTCTGAGTTTGCCACTAACACCGTTTTTAATCCTTATCCTATTTCAATAACAAATTCAGTTGCAACTCGCCTTGAAACAGATTCACATCTGACACAAGGCATCCCCGCGCTTTCATCACCGACAGGAAGGACAAAATTCAGGGATGATGTAATGGTTTCAATTGATATGAACGATCGTCTTTATATGGCTAATACATGGCCGCGTCCCATTGACGGAAAACTTGGAGGCAGATTTCTTCATTCAGATCTTAAGAATGTCGCATATTTTTTTGCTCACCCTGTCTTTAAGAAGATTGTTGAAGTAGGAGGCTTGAATCAATGAAACTCTTATCATTTATTTTTATCATTGGTTTTGCTTATAATTCATTCGCATATAGTCCTATAATTGATGGTGCATCAGTAGATTTTAGGATTAACGTTACGGACGATATAGGTGAGGTTGTGCACAATGCTTCGATTTCTGTTGTATTCTATACTGCTCCAGAAAAAGTTGATGTTAAGCGCGGTGTAACAGATAAGAAAGGTTCTTTTTGGGCAAAAGGACGCTGTATCGGTGAAGCTTACGTATTAGTCCGTAAAGATGGTTATTACGAAACAAAATTAACGCCAAGCTTCCGCAAACTTTCTGTAAAAGACGCAATAAAGCTACGTAAATGGTCAAATAACACTATTCAAATAAACGCAATACTTAAGAAGCGTCGAAATCCCGCCCGCTTAATTTTGAAGGGCGGCACATTTCAAGAACTAAAGTATCCTGCAACTAATGTTGTTATGGGGCTTGACCTGAAAAAATTTGATTGGTGTCCTCCGTATGGTAAAGGCGAGTATGATGATTTGCAGATTAAATACGATTTTTGGCGATCCCCTACAAATTGGTTTCAGGTCTATTCGCATTTAGATATTACAATGACAAATAAACTGGATGGTGTTTATCTTGCACATACTGATGATTTCAGCAAGATGAACCGTTGTTATAATGCAGATACGAATGCTGTGTATCTCAAAGCTCTTGAATATGTTTATGATCGCAAAACTGGTACGGTGGTTCGTGATATTGAAATGCCAAGAGATAAATATATGGTTTTTCGAACTCGGACTAAAGTTAATGACAGAGGTGAACTTGTGTCAGCAAATTATGGCTTGATTTTCGAGAAGTCAGAATACGGCATTAAACTTAATATGCGTACTGCCTTCAATCCTATTCAAAATGATACAAATCTAGAATGTGAAGGCGGCTGGTGGTGAATACATTTCTCAGGAATCGCGGGGGAAATCGGGGGCAGACCCCGAAAACCTTAGGTTTTTCGTGATTTTTGGTTCTTGTCAGGCGGCACGGCGGTTGCGCGATATTAAACCGCGGCCAGTGCCTGATTTCATGTGGGACGAGCCTTTGAGCGTGAAGGTCTTTCAGAATAATATCGAGGCATGGTGCTGCAAAATCGAAAAACTGATTGCGGAGCGGAAAAAGGAATCTGTTCATTTTCAGCACATCCAAAACTTTCTTCGCATCAGCCATGACAATGCCGTGGTGGTATGCGACAGGCTTGTGAGCGACGGTGTGCTTGGGCCGTACGATATGGCGACGGAGCGGTATCCTGTATTGAATGAGGTATAAGAGCGTTGTTGAGCCGATGAAAATGTTAAAGAAATTTGCATTGCCCTTGAAGTCCATGATTGTCGATGAGTTTTTCAAAAGCATAGCAAATCGGTGCAGTCGGGAGCGCCTTTATTATTATCGTGATTCAAACCGTAATGAAATTGATGTTGTCCTGCAGAACGGAAAGGAAACGTTGCTTTGTGAGATAAAAAGCGGTGCGACGTTCAGCGGCGATTGGGTAAAAACAATGGAGCGGCTGAGCGGTCAATTCGGCGATAATGTGCGTATGAATGTTATCTATGGCGGCGATGAGTCCCAGAAGCGCACCGGTTTTGATGTTTGCTCATGGCGGATTGCCGATAATTTGCTGATTTAATTGGTTCCTTTTTACATGTGAAGATGAAGTGAGGCTTGGGGAATGTTGCCAATATCCAGTGTTGCCAGTACCAATTTTCAATACCAATGTGGTTTTGCCGAAATCTCCACCCTCTTCTCTTTACTCTTTAACCCTTTACCCTTTACTATTCACCAAATTCACAAATTGGCAACATTGGTATTGGCAACACTAACATAGTTGCCCTGGAGGTTCCCCATTTTTTCGGGCACGAAAACGAGAAACTCCTTATAAATAAAGGGTGAAGTGGCGATTTTCATTTTGCGTTAAGAAATTCTGGGGCCACACCCAAAAACCATGCTCAGAAATCGAAATGTATAGTTTGTTTTTGTAAGATATCTCAAATCGTAGAGTAGTTTGCCGGTTGTTCCCGCCATATCTGAAAACTTGTTTTGAAGTGAAGATTTGCTCCGCATTATACCTAATGATAAAGAAATTTCTTACCACCGCATTTTGCAAAATCCGGTGGTAACCGGTTGTCGTGAGAATTTTATGCGGAATATTCTTAACTTGCGTCAGTCCGTAGGTGTAGCGTTAGCGGGAATTCGCGGGGGCTGCCCCTCGAGATTTTTGGGATCTGCCCCTTGAGATTGCGGCCACATAAGGCGCAATGGGTCGTGGGTATGCGGGATAATGAGATCGTTAGATCAAAGCTTCCTTGGGCGAAGTAGTGAAAAAGTGGTAAAACCAGTTGCTTGCCCACCGCAATATTATGATATTATAGGTTTCGATTAAGCAATAAGTGGGGAGAAATGCGGTGAAAAAAAAAATACAATCCTTGTGCTTGTCCTGCACAGTTCTTTTAATCGCGCTTTCTGACGGCGCGTGGGCGGCAACGGACGTTAATTGGGGCGGCGGATCAGGTGGAACTGAAGCCGAGCCGCTTGATGTTTATGACTTGGCGAACTGGAGCGGAGTGTCGGAATTGTCCATTGCATACGACCTGACATTCGACGTCGGCAATAAACCGACTGTTCTGACGAACAGTTGCGTTACCGCCGCGACGACGCAAATCGCAAATAACCTTAATCTGAAATATGGCACATGGACGCTACTCGGTGATTATAAGTTTTCGACTTTTGATACTCTCGCGAGCGGCACAGAGCCCAAGGTGACAACCGTAGTGAAAAAAGGCGACTGGGAGCTCACTTGGGCCGCCTATCTCGGCAGAGCCGGCGCGACCACGATCCTCACGAACGCATCCGGAAAGATCGAACAGACCGCGGCAAAGTGGTTTCAGATCGGTAACGGCAACGGCGGCTTGGCCGTAGTCGAGAACCTTTCGGGCGACTGGACGCTTGAGGGGCAGCTTGCCTTGGGGCACGGCACGGGCAGCGCCGGCGAACTCTACTGGCGCGGTGGCGATCTTGAAAGCAAGCACTCTAACGGGCCCAATTTTGCACTCGGTGCGAACACGACCGCGCATGTCGAAAAGAACGCCGGCGATTGGACGATGAAGAAGCTGACGCTGGGAGATGGCGCGGAGTCGGAGGCGACATTCATCCATCGCAGCGGTTCAATGACCGTCAGCGGCGACTTCATAGCATCGGTCGGCTCGAACAGCGTCGTGACAATCGAGAAGGATGCCGGCGACTGGACGCTCGCCAACCTCAAACTCGGACAGGGTGCTAACAATGTGTATAGCGAAGCGAAGACGACATTCAGACACAACGGCGGCGCGACAAGTGTTTCTGGCCGTTTCGATATGTCGAATTTCGGTTCTTGCGACTTCTATATGAACGGCGGATCGGTGACGGCGGGCGAAGTCTGGTTCGGCACATGGATGCTGAAGAACAACTGGCATCACGCGACGATTCATCTTGCCGGGGGTGTATTCGCCGCCGAATGTTTCTATCTGCACAACTCCGATAACGCGAAACTGTCGAAGGTGGTTTTCGACGGCGGAACCTTCCGGGCAACCACTTCCGGCAATATGATCTACGGGAACAGCAGCAGATACAATCTTGATGACAGTTCGAAATTGAGCGATCTGCGCAACAGATTTGGCGTAGAAGTCGGACCTCGCGGCGGCACCATCGATACGGCGGGGTATGATATCACGAATGTCGTAAACTTCACCCGCACGAGCGGCTCGGCCGGCGGCATGAGGTTCCTCGGCGGCGGCTCGGTCGTGCTGACGGGTTCGGTCGGCTACACCGGGCTTACGAGCGTCGAGGCCGGCACGACGCTTAAAGTGACGGATTCGACGGCGGCGGCCAATATTTTGACTCACGGTCTTGACGTGACTGGCTACCCGGCGACGGGCGACTACACCGTTTTCCGCTGCGGCGACGGCAAGACGCTTTCCGAGGCCGACCTCGCCAATGTGACATGTGTGTGCTCGCCGGAATCGACTTTCGCGATCGGCGAAAACGGCAAGGCGATTGTCATGAGTTACGTCCAGCCCGCCGGCGTCTATTGGACCGGCGCGGCAAACGATAACAACCTTTCCACCCCTGGCAACTGGTCGGACGGCGCCGTGCCCGCAAGCGGCAACCCGGTAATCTATCTATCCACTGCCGCGACGCTCATTGTCGGTGACGTGTTCAGTCCGGACACGTTGACGATTCCCGAATCGTCCGCCGTCGTCACGCTCGCAGGTTCGCTTACGGTTTCGGCGCTAACGAATGCCTGCAAGCTCGCCGTGGCCGACGGCTCGTCGCTCACGGTGACGGACGACCTCGTCGGGTATGCCGCGACCGACGATCCCAAACCGCTTCTCTATTCCAATCATGGGACCGTCACGGTGGTCGGAAAGGTGCATTTCCGCTCCAATGGCGCGAGCCGCGGCAATTCCATCGTGTACCAGTATGCCGTCGCAGACGACGATTCAAAGCCGATCGCCGCAGCAGGGCTGGCCTACAATGCCTACAGCTGGAGCGACTATCTCGTGGCGAATCTCGGCTCAATGGACAACGGCTCCGGAAAGTGGGTGGTCGGCGCGGAAGGCTTGACGATTCCATCTTCGCGCAGTATCGACCGATCCGGTTTTCGTGTGACGGGAAGCCAGTCCGCCATACTGCATTCATCGGCAGACTGGGCGCTTGACGAGTCGTACCGGCATCAGGGCAACGACCTCTTGGTTCTCGACGCCGCGACGGTGACGATCGACACCGCCGACTGGAACGGCGGATCGGTCGGACATACGGTGACGCTCAAGGGCTACGTCAATGCAAAAGGGACCGCCGCCTCGCCTCTGTCGGTGACCGGCAACGGGAAAGTCGTCCTGGCCGCCCTTCCGGCGAACAACAACACGAATATCGTCAACGGCGCTTTGTCTGTCGCCGCCGGCGCGACTCTTGAAATCAAAAGCGGCGTGGACGTTGCCGGAACCGGAACGATCTCGCTTGCGGCGGGGGCGACGCTCGCCCTGCCGGCGAACGCCGACCGCACGTTCACAACGCCGTACATCGTTCCTGTAACTCTCCCTTCCGATGGCAAAGCGACAATCCGCATAGACGGGCGAAGGCTTGAGGGAGACGTTGATCATGTGCTTCTCAATTCCGTTCCGGAAGGGTACGAGGACCACCTGATGGTTGCAGGCACGGCAATTGCCGAACGGAGAGTGAGTCTCAAGGCAGTTGAAGGTAAGCTTATGCTTAACATCGAACCCAAGGGGTTGACCGTCATTCTTAAGTGATTTCGCAAATGAACATATCAAGGCGAGCCTTCCTTTCCGGCGGAGCGGCGACATTGCTTTCGCTGGACGGCTTGCCGGTCTTTGCGGCTCCGAAAGGATGGAAGCATGGGAAAAAGCCTAATCTCGTGTTCGGAATATTGAGCGACACGCATCTTCAGTCCGGTTGGGACGGGAAAACACCTCATGGCGGTTTCCCGCTCACATACGTTACGAATGCGATGAAGCTTTTCCGGAAACGCAATATCGATGCTTTCGCGCATCTTGGCGATATGGCTCATCGCGGGAAGAATGTGGAGGCTCAGTACCATCGTGACATATTCGACATGTTCTTTCCGAAGGGGAGACGCCTTAAGGACGGACGAAAGGTCGAAAAACTGCTTGTCGTAGGGAACCATGAGCTTTACGGTGACGCTGCGGGAGGACCGGGGGCATGGGCTCCTCATATCTGGCCGGATCCGGAAGAGCGCAGGAAGCACGTACTCTGCGGCGATCTGCCGAAACATTGGGAACGCATCTGGGGAGAGAAGTACGAAGACGTATGGCACAAGGAGGTCAACGGCTACCATTTCTTCGGCCGTCACTGGACGACCGATGAGATGAAGCTTGCGGAATTCATAAACTCCAAGACGGAGGAACTATCCCTGAAGGGAGACAAACCTTTCTTCATACTTTCTCACGCCCGCAACCATTTTGCCTGTAACCATGCGCTTAGGGCATTTCCCAACGCCATTGCCTTTTTCGGGCATTGGCACATGAGCAATGCGGATTGGAAGACAATCTTTCTGAACAATTTCGGGATGAGCTTTTTCCCGTCGATTCAAGTCGGGGCATGCCGGATGGACGGCGCGAACTGTCTGGACGGCAAGGAGCGTTCGACGGAAGGAGATTTGATCGTTGAAAAGGTCGTGCAGAAAACGGCCTGGAGCGAAGTCGCGCATCCCTCCCGTCAGGCGATGATAGTCAATGTCTATGATGACATGGTCGTTTTTGAACGTCATGAGGTCAGCAATGGCGGCAAACTGGGACCGGACTGGGTGTTGCCGATCGGGGAAGAAGAGAGAAGGGTAAAGGGTAAAGAGAAAAGGGTAAAGGGTAAAGATGGGGAATCGAGGAGAGTTCATCCGTTTTCGAGGGAAGCGCTGATGAATGTCATAGGTGAGCCGCAGTTCAGGAAAAGGGCGAAGATGATGGTAGGGCGTGTTGTCCTCAATGCGCCGAAAGATCGTGGCGTCATGGATGCAAAACGTCTTGTCAGATCAGTCTCTGGAATCAAAATAGTTATTCCCTTTGCGAACGGCAATCCCAATTCGCGCGTGTATGCCTACGATGTCGAGATTGTCGGTGACGATCCAAATAAGCCGATCTGCAAGAGCGTGTGTTTCTCTGGCGTTAATTGCGGTATAGGCCGTGAACCGAACAAAGGAATTACAGTCCTCTCGATTCCCCAATCGGAACTTCCACAAGGGCGTAAGCTTGCCATATCGGTGACGCCGCTCTCTTCTCTTTCTACGAAAGGCCGTCCGATTAAAGCCATTTTCAAGATGTGATGTTTAGTATGGGAACGAGTTTGAAGTAAGGGGTAAAGAGTTTATGGTCCACAAATCTCCACAACACAGAAATTGAGTTTCGCCGCTTTCCGTTGTTGGGAATCAGTCCAAACCATATTCTCATCACTCATTTTCCTTCTACATGTCGGTGAGAGAGGCACCGTTCTAAGACTTTGCCTGTGAAAAAAGTGGTAAAACCAGTTGCGGTTATCGTTGTTTGGTGAAATCGTGTTTGCTACAATGCCGCCAATAAAAGGAGATTTGTCATGAGAAGAGTTTTATTGTCGTTGATTTTGAGTGTTGTGTTCAAACCAGTTTTTGCGGCAGAGGGGAAACTGTTTCTGTCGACTTCTCCCGATGGATTGAATGAACTCCGTCTGAACGTCGCTAAGGACGGTATGGTTTATTCGGTTCTACGGCGCGGCAAGGTGGTGGTTGAACCTACGGGGATTGCACTTAAAGTTGAAGGACGTGGATGGCTGAACGGGAAATCGGCTGCCCCGTCGATGGCGACGAGAAAAGTTGAAGGGACGCTCCCGACGCCAATTTACAAGAAGTCATCCATTGATCTTTCCGCGAATGAAACGCGGGTCGACTTCGGCGACTGGGCGGTCGTCCTTCATGCGCGCAACGACGGTGTCGCCTGGCGGTTCGAGACTGATTTCGAAGGCGAGATCACGGTTCGCGGCGAGAATACGACCGTTCGCTTCCCGAAGGGCACGGAACTTTGCTATACGCAGGCGAGAGGACTTGTCTCGGGTTGGGAGAAGCCCGCGATGATCGGCTCCGTCGAAAGCGTGAAAGCCGGACATCCTCAGATCGTGATGACGCCGTTTACCGCGACAATTCCCGGCGCGGGCGTTGTGACGGTGACCGAATCGGATCTTCTTGATTATCCCGGGCTTAATTTTTATCGTCATGAGGGAGAGACGGATAGGCTCCGTTCATGGCAGGCCGGTGTTCCTAATGAGTTGGAAGGCAGCCGCCGTCGGGTCAGGGTGAAAACGCGTGAGCCGTATCTTGCAAGGACGAAGGGCGTGAGGGCGTTTCCGTGGCGCGTTTTCGTTTTGGCCGATACGCCGTCCGGACTTGTCGAGTCGGATATCGTTTATGCGCTCGCCGAACCGAATCGAATCGGCGATGCGTTTTGGGTGAAGCCCGGTCAAGTCGCGTGGGACTGGTGGAACGGGCGCAGGATTACCGATGTTCCGGGGCTCAAGTCCGGCTGCAATTATGAGACTTACAAGGCCTATATCGACTTTGCCGCCGCGAACAACATCGCTTATGTGATTTTGGACGAAGGCTGGGCGGAGAAGCTTAATCTTGATAAACCGAGAGATGAGGTCAATGTCCCCGGAGTCGTGGAATACGGGAAAGGTAAAGGCGTCGGCGTTATTCTTTGGGCGGCGTGGCCGTCGCTTATCGATCCGCACGCCCGACAGCGGATTTTCGATCGCTATGCGGCAATGGGAGTTAAGGGTTTTAAGGTCGACTTTATCGAACGCGACGATCAGATGGCGGAGCGTTTTCTCGAAGAGACGGCATCAGACGCTGCAAAGCGCCGGCTCGTCATTTTGTATCACGGCATCCATAAGCCGACCGGTCTTCAGCGCACCTATCCGAATATTCTCAACTACGAGGGAGTGTATGGCCTTGAACAGGGCGGAGATAAGGGCGGTAAGAAGGAAGTCGTCGCCAATGATGTCAATCTTATCTACTCGCGTATGATTGCGGGATTCATGGATTATACGCCGGGGGCCATGCGCAACCGCGCGTTCGATGCGCCAGAGTTTGACAGGACGAAAGAGCCTTTCGCGGCATACGGAACGCGCTGTCATCAGCTTGCGCTCTTTCCGATGTTCGAAGCGCCCATACAGATGCTCGCGGATTCGCCCACGCAGTACCGCACGGAGCCTGAATGCGCGGCGTTTCTGACGAAGGTGCCGGTCGTCTGGGATGCGACGGTGGGCGTTTCCGGCGAGATAAACAGATATGCCTGCGTTGCGCGGCGCAAGAACGGCGTCTGGTGGCTCGGCGCGATTACGAATTGGGAAGCGCGAGAACTGGAGATTCCGACGGATTTCTTGGGCTCCGGCGAGTGGAAGGTCGAAGCGTTCGAGGACGCTCCCGACGCCGATACGAATGCCGAGAATTACATAAAACGTGAGTTCTCGGTCAAGGCCGGTGAAAAAATCAACGTCCGCTTGGCTCCCGGCGGCGGCTATGCCGCACGCTTTGAACCTACACTTTAGTAGTTAAGAGGCTGCTCTTTTCGGTTTGTGTGAAAATATTTAATTTTCACCTGTTTATTACATTTAGGTGCCCACACTCTCGCTTATTAAGATTTCGTCCACACCGTAATCTTGAAATTGGTCGTCAGCTGTCAGCATTTAGTTTTAGTGCTTCGCGACTGGCAAGGTGACTTGAAGGTGGCAGGCGGGGTGCTTCGCGACTTGAATGCTTCAGCGTGGGACGAGTGTGACGCGTGTGACGAGTGGGACAATGATTTCAAGAAATTTTCATGCGCGAAGCACTATGTATTCAACTTGCAATTTCCCTATCGCGGAGCACCTTCCCATTTCCTTTGCTATCTTCCCTGCGTGGAGCACCATTCTATCAATCTGCAATTTTGGGGGCAACGCTCAATAAGATAATTGCAAGCAAAATAGTCTCACGAGTCGCACACGTCGCACTTTGCTATCAGCAAGTCGCGGCGCACTCATCGATACCCGTTCCATTTTCTCTTGCCATTCTCCGCGTGAAGCACTCTGGCGGCGCGCTGCGCCGCCTTGAACCAAGCGGGGCTGCGGGATGGGTGGGGTGGTGTTGCACGGGACGCCCGGAATGGCGACATGGCTTTTTCTCTATCGTGAAGCACTCTGGCGGCGCGCTGCGCCGCCTTGAACCAAGCGGAGCTGCGGGATGGGTGGGGTGGTGTTGCACGGGACGCCCGGAATGGCGACATGGCTTTTTCTCTATCGTGAAGCACTCTGGCGGCGCATTGCGCCGCCTTGAACCAAGCGGGGCTGCGGGATGGGTG
>SUVZ01000087.1 GCA_015061765.1 Lentisphaerota bacterium | reverse complement strand
GTGCGAAGCATGTCCTTCAAAAGTTACCGCGCACCCCCTCATCAAACCTAAACAACTCTATGTTTCGCACCCCAAACGACGTCAGAATTTTACCGATTTTGACATCCTCGCCTTTGCCATACCAACTACAACGCCAGACAGCATCTTGACGGACAACTTCAGCAATCTTTCTTATGTAAGGTTCATCCACTCGCCCAAACGAAAATCCAAGGATGATCACCTTCGACACCTCTCGCAAGCATTCCCAAAAATCGGCATTAAGTTGGATTAATTCTTGTACTGGCTTGCGCCACTTACGCACATGATCATTCAACTGTTGCACAGGTGTAACACGATCTTCAACAAGCGCCTCCGGATTATAATCCTTCTCATCTTCATCTAAAGGATCTTCCACTTCAAAATCATGCCCGAGATGGAGACTATCCCATGACAATCCTACAACACCATGGATATGCCGTATTTGACAAGGATCAATGCCATAGTGATCTTCTAATGTTCTCGTATAATTGAAGTTAAGATACCGAGCATCAGCGGACACAATCGGCAACTTTGGGCACCCTCCTGCTGGTCTTAATGTTTTCACCCATTCAGCCAATCCTCGTAGCATATCCTCTCGCCATTCGTGCAATTTCTCATCAAAATCCTCATTTACTTCTCGTGCAGTGCAGATAAGTTGTCCATTAACAAATATGCCAAGCGGTGTCGCAATACTCCAATCTTCACCGCATTCTTCACTATCAAACGTTCCAAGATTTTCTTCTAGATTTGACCACAGGTCCACTCCTCTAAAATGATGCTCTATGGATTTAAACCAATTCCATTCCCTATTAGCAATCAGCCACTTGTGAAAATCCTCGTACCTGCTCTGTACCCCATGGCACAAATCAAATCCATTGCCGATAACAAATAGTGTTTTACAGTCCATAAGCAGAATTTATAATGCTTTAGTTTCTCTCAACGACGCACCATTGCTCACCCGAAACAATCAAATGATCCAACACCTCAACGCCTATCTTTGTGCCTAACCTTTTGAGCTGATCTGTAAGTTCATAATCCTGTGCACTAGGTCTTATATCACCACTCGGATGGTTGTGTGCAACAACAATCGCTTTTGCACCGACTTGCAATGCGGCAGAAAAGACCTCGCTAGGATCGACGGTCGTCGTGGATGAATCACCAATCGAGACAAGAACCGGCTCTGCAAGAACGCGGCGACTTTCGTTCATGGGCAAAACAAAGAAACCCTCGTTCTCGCCCGCAACGGGTATCGCCAGACGGAAAAGTTCTGCCGCGGTCTCGGACGACGCAATACGCTCACCAACCGAACGCGCCAATCGATCCACGGACGTCACATGCGAGGCAAGCGTGGATGGCAACTGCCACATTCCAACATCCCCACGGCAAGGAATCGGATGATCAAAGGCAACCACCTGAGATAAGTCCCACCAATAGTCATACCCCTCATCCCAATTGACCTTCCCGCCTCGTTCGTCCCCATCGGCCAGCACGAGATCGTTGCGCTTCCGAGATGTATAATCACAAGCACCGACAATCTTGCCCGGCCATTCGCTGATGTCCTTCCACGACGGAATCGCCATAAACTCCTCTGTCGTCAGATTCTGCGACGCCCATTGGACGAAACTGCCATATTCCTCCTTGGAGAACGTCTTACTGCATGAAATTGCACACCGCCCCTTCTCAGGGATAGGCAATTGGCTTCTGTTCTCCGTCCGCTTGACACCAAGCAAAAGGAGAATCGCATACGGCCCCGTACATGTAAATGCGTTGGCGATCATCTCATCCTACCATAGAACTTGTTATCAAATGCACAACCTCATCGGGATCGCATAGGATTCTTATGGCATCCATCTCTGCATCACTTTGGATTTCAAAGTTGCGTGCATCAGAATGATTGCTCACAACATCGCCAATGACAACCTTGCACTCCAACCCTGACGGCAAAGATTCCGCTTGATGTAGAATCTCTTCCATTAACTCACGCGCCGTGTGCTCTTTCATCATATAACCACCATCACCACTGAGAAACATCCGGCATAGCCATCAGCGAACTAAACACCTCATTTATCCGAGAGTTAGGACGCTCTTTCCAACAGCCCCACACCGTGGGCAGACAGAAACGATCTTGGGGTGAATGTAGTTAGTCTCACATTCGCAATCCCAAAATTGTCCTGTCATCGGAAAGCGAGTTTCATCATTGAGGATGTAGTTTTCATCCCAATATTCGACATCCGCCATATACGCCTGATCACACATCATTTTTGCGTACGCTTCACAAACGTGACAAAGTCCTCTACCGTGAGAATACCCTTCTGTCTGTCTGATGGGTAATCCTTGATGAAAGGCTTGGGAATTACCAGCTGAACATCTTCCGAAGCCATCTCGTCCATTTGCGTTACCGACATGCCTTGCTGGAGAGTACACAAGTACTTTGTCTTGCCTTTAAACCGATTCGCCTCCACAAGAATCTGCCGCCAGCGATCCTTGCATGTAGTCTTGGCAGCAAGGAATACAAGGTTTTCATCTGGAAATGTCTTATCGTGATAAGCCTTACCGGACGGGAATATGAAATCAGGCTTCTTGTTCCCCTCCGTCACAACCTGCTCATCAAATAAAAGGCCATTACCCTGAAAAATTGCGGCAAGTTGATGTTCCAGGGATTTGCCTGCACGACTTTTCCGTCGATTCAACACTTGGTTGGCTTTCTGTAGAAAATCATCAACACTGGGAAATCCAGCCGAGACTAGATTACCCAGACGGTCATTTTCGATTGTTCTAAACAGTCTGTATTCAACATTGGTCCACGAAAGAAGTTTGGCGTCCGGTCTATCTCTAACATATTCGGAATGATCGTAAACTGCATTCTCAATTTGACGAGCCGCCGCCGACATCTCCTCCGAACTCGGAAAATCCACCTTCAAGGCAGATATGTATTTCTTAAAGGCCTCTTCTTCCGTCGGAGTACCACTCTTACCGTCAAAGCGAATAAGGTGATTCGCGTCAGCTGGACCAAGCCCCAAACTTCCAAGGAATTCATCAATCTCCTCTTCCGAATTCAAAACATAGGAGTCATATACAGTGTCATCAACCTTCACGAAAACAACAAGTCCACCCATATATTCAGATTTGAGGTATTCAAATCCACGCCCAAAATTTGTTATCCGCGACTCGTTACGAGTACCCTTCCCATAATATATAAGTCGCGAATCTGTCTCAAATGTACCGTTCCAGACAATCTTCAATCGGAGATCGCGATTCGCTCCCTTTTCGCACGGGGAACCAAATGCGATTGTCTGAAAATCCTTAGGAACATAAAAACCGCATTGGTGCCCACCTGTGTCGCCCGTCTCATTCGCTGAGATGAACTTGAAGAACGCTGGATTCCCAGCCAAGATCAAACTGACCACCTTACTGACATCAGGACTTTCCATGCCGCGCTCCTTCCAGTTCCTTGAGCTTTGCCACAATCAACCGAGCAACATCTGCAATCAAAGGCATCACTACTGAATTACCAAACTGACGATATGCTTGTGTGTCTGAAACCACGATCTTGAACTTGTCAGGATATCCCATCAACCGCGCACATTCACGCGGCGTCAGACGACGCGGATTCTTGCCTTGCTGTTCAATGAGGACCTCCGACCCATCTTTGTAATAACGCGCGCTGAGCGTACGGGTTACACCATCACGCGGGGCTATGCCATAGCCGAATCCATTCCCGGCCGCGCGATGTTTTTCCGCATACATTTGCAGATACCGCCAGAGCTTGTCTGACAACGTATACCTGGGATCTATGTTTTTCTCGAGGATATCCGCAACCTTCGGCGCTGGATACCGCTTCTTAATGTTGAACTCAAACGAAATGCCCTTCCCAAAGCACTTGCGGTCAAACCCAACAATCAAAATCCTCTCGCGGTGTTGGGGGACAAAATGTCGTCCGTCTATTACCTCAAAGAACACCTCATAATCCAATTCCTCAAGCGATTCTCTAATCACCCTGAACGTATTGCCCTTGTCATGGCTGCACAGATTCTTGACATTTTCCAGCAGAAAAGCCTTGGGACGGCATCGCTTAAGAATCGAACAAACATCGAAGAAAAGCGTTCCCTGTGTCTTGTCCTCAAACCCCGTGGCTCGACCAAGACTCTTTTTCTTCGACACGCCTGCGATGCTGAAAGGCTGGCATGGGAATCCCGCGCAAAGGATATCAAATCCTTTGGGTATCTGCCGTTTCGTCTCATCCCTCGTGATGTCCCCAAATGGTTTTTCACCATAGTTCGCCTCGTATGTTTTCTGGGCGGCAACGTTCCACTCGCTTGAAAACACACACTTGCCGCCATTACTTTGCATGGCAAGCCGAAATCCTCCTATGCCCGCAAATAGGTCTATAAATGTAAACTTGGGATTCGTCGGCGGAGGAAAAGGTATTGCCTCGAAAAGACAAGTACCAATAACATCAAAGAAATCCATTTGATACGGATCACACACCCGTAACTGCTCACGCGGCAACTTGGCAAGTTCAGTCGGCAGATAATCGGCGAGACTCCCGATCTCGCCACCATCGTGGAATTGCTTGATGGCCTTCGCCACCTTCTTCGACCGCCCGCTAGAGAAGTCACTCACACGGGAAAAGACGGTTGTGCCTTCGAGCTTCGGACCGTACTCAAGGCTCTTGGTCTTAAAGACCAAATACCGCGTGTGTCTACTTGGTCCTAGTTTCTTGTATGTTGGATTCGCTACGAGGAACTCATCCTTGGTCTGAATGCCGACAAACTCAGCGGAAAAGCAATGCCTCTTCGCCTTCGCGCTCGCATACAACCACAGCTCCTTGACATTAGCACAGGACTCCGATTTGAGCTCATCGCCTTCGCCGATGGGGTAATTGTACACACTGTTCTTCCTAATCCATGCAAGCTGTTTTTCCTTGTATGTTCCAACAAGGACTACACCAACGTCAGCAACCGCATCCTTCTTTGGTGCGATCTTCGATTTCTTAGCCCTTAAAAGTTTCTGTACCATTTTTCACCTTCTCACAAACCGAGAGTGTCCTTGAAGAACTTGAAAAGCGTTTGCTTAACCTCTTGATCCCGCGCATCTATCTGGGACCTACCCCAAATCAAGTTCTTACAAATCGACTGAACATCAGCAATCGCAGACGCCTTGGCCTTCGCCCGATTCTTTTGGTTCTCCGGCACAACCGGCGTACGGATGCCGTTCTCATCGACCTGAATCGCACCTTTGTACTTAGAGGAAAATGCACCCTGATAGACACCCGCCTTGAAATCAAAGTATTTGTCTTTAGCGCCATTATTCAGAGCCGCCTCACACATTACTTTGTTGCCGAATTTCTCCACATATTTGCGAGAGATATCCTCATCGGTAACACCATAGATTCCAACACCGCGATCATGTGCGGACACATGCTTTTCCCAGCTTCGCGGAAAGACATGCTCCACCTGCGCATCAACAGGAATCAACTGATGTTGATCTGGATTCAAATAAGCGTGCAAAAGCGTCAATGCACGAGAAAAATTCGGTTTAATGCGAAGCTCCTCAACACGAGCCGAAAAAGCATCCTGGTCAAATTGGATTGAATCCTCGGCACTCCATGACAAAAGGCCTTCCGAAACAAAGTCGCCATTATTGTAGACCTCCAAGATGAGGTTATATGCCTTCTTTCGAATATTCGTAAACGGAACATCGTAAATCAAATACAAAATATTAAATGCAACGGCCTTCCTTAACAGTCTCTCGAACTTCACATCAAAATCGCTATCGTTCCAATGACGCACGAAGAATACCGAAACCATGTGCCGCCAATACGTATTCTTGGAGAAGGATGATACTACCTGCAACCATTTTGCGGCCTCATCCGAAATCAACAATCCCATCTGGTCAATCCACTCAGGAACAGCCGCAGGCTCTATATCCTCAGACTCATCATCAGATACCTTCACCCGTGCAGACATTGCGGCAAAGAAGGCTGTCAACGGAATCATGACATCGACAAGAAGCTTGTCCGTTATTACAGATCCACCCTCTGCCTTCTTCTCAAAGTATGCTCTCAATTGAATGTCATTGCCCGCATTACTTTTTGTTGCCTTGACATACATCATGAGCATTCGGAACATTTCATCTTGTGGCTGATTTACCGAAGTCTGAATCGCCTTAGCTCTTCTAGCCAAAATGCTAAACGTCGCCCACTCGTCCTTGAAGGCAGTTTTATCTGTCGTAACTGCATAGATTTGAGACTTGAGAATGTCCGCATCCAACAGTTGCATTCCGCGGTTGTTGAGCGTATTGAAGATTCTCAGGGCGTCCTCTTCTTTATTGCTCTTAATGAACAGGAACGTACAATGATCCAAGATTGAATTGACCAGTCGCCACATTGGTGTCTTAGCCAACTCGCCACCAACCGCAAAAGCCTTGTCAATCAAGGCTTTCATCTCCAAGTAGTTTGTAACATACGCGGACTCGGGATTCTCGCCGGCAAGGGTTAATGGCGACAATCCTTTCGTCGTGATAATTTTCGTAAAATCGCCCTTCGAGTTCTCATCGTCTATCGCATCCGACGAAAGGATCGGCTTATCGAACACAGGGACATTCTCATCACGTGCATCGTCCCACTCCTGCACCCATAGGGACTTCTCCAGTCGCTCCAAAATATCTTTTTGCCGCTGTTGCTCTGGATCCTGACGGCTTGTAATAGGATCTATGGCATCGTAGAATGCCTTAAGTAACAACATAAGAGTTGTGATACGCTGTTGCCCATCAATCACAGCCATGCGCTTAGTCTCATCTGGGCCATCCTGATAAACTACCAAAGCCCCCAAGAAGTATTTTGGGGCATCGGCCAGTTGAAACTTGTAGGGCGTTTTGCTCAAGAAAAACTCGACCACATCTTCCCAGAGCTTCTGGCACTCCACCTTCGTCCAGCTGTACGGGCGCTGAAAGATTGGAATGTAAAACGGGCGAAAGTCGGTCAGAATCGTACCAACCGAGTAATCTTTAGACTGAAGATAATCTTGTGACATAGTTATACTCCATTCAATACTAACTTTTCCTGATACGCTCTATTTTCTTTTCAGAACACGCGCCTCCCCTCACAGGAAGCAATGTGAGAATTATCTCTCCCTGAG
Source organism: Lentisphaerota bacterium (assembly GCA_015061765.1). Next base: position 4,456 of record SUVZ01000087.1, on the reverse strand, counting down.
CCTTAGCCATCGGCGGCGGGAATGCTTCGCCAATCATTGAGGCGATTTTGCCGATCCCAAGGTTCGGCGGGAACTTGTAGGTCAGAGGGAAGCCCTGAAGAATCAGCGCCTCAAGCATGTTCAGTGCGCGATCTTCGGACGGATGAATAAAACGCCCCTTGGATGGATTATTGCATCCACGCGTTATCGTCGGCGAAACATCATCCCACGACATACGCCCGTAAACATCCCTAAATCCCTTGGGGCATCTCTTATGGCATTCCAGCACAAGATTATCTGGAAGCTCCGTGCGATTGGTTTTAACCGCCTTAATCCGCTCCTGCACGACGGGTGAAAAGTGCTGCCGAAGCGTGGCGAGTCGCCGCGCCGAATCCCCTTCAGGGCCTTTTGGTATGACGATGTTACGAATTGCGTCAGCAACCGTCAGTCGCTTCTTGCTCTTCTGGGGCAATTTCGGCGGCTTTATCCGCGATCCGATAAGAATCATGCGCTTGCGGCGTTGCGGCACATTAAAGTCTTTTGCATCAAGAACGCCATCCTCAAACTGATATCCGAAACGTTCCGTAAGATGCTGCTTGAAATCTGCAAGCCGTTGGTCTTTCAAGAGCCGCGGCACATTCTCAATCAACACGCACCTCGGCTTGAATGCCTCGACAAATCTCTCGACCTGGAAGATCAACTCATTCCTCGGATCGTTCGCAATTGCGCCATTATGCGTACGGATGGACGAAAAGCCCTGACACGGCGGGCAGCCTGCCAGCAAATCAAGCTGTCCGCGTCGCAAACCGAGCTTCTTTTTCAACTCCAACGGATCTGCTTCGCAAATGTCGTCAATAAGAATCGTGCCGGGATGATTCAGCTTATATGTTTCCCTCGCTTCTGGGCGAATCTCACAACAAGCCAGAACCTCAAACCCCGCATCCTCTAGCCCTTGGCTCAATCCGCCACAGCCAGAGAAGAGGTCAATAGCTAGGCGTTTGTTATCATACATAACATAGAACCTCCATCATAGCCCTCGAATAGAATGTGTCATTGAGGATCATAACGCTTGGATTCTCTTGTCATCAGGGAAACGCGACTTCAACAATGCCAGATGTTCCCGCCATTGTGACAGGGCTTGCTCAATGAGGCTATTCCATGAAAGGACAAAAACATTTTCTTTTGAAAGTTGCTGAATTCGTTCGTGGACTAACTTAGATTCTTTGATTGTATCTGCAATCAAGTAAGCCTTATCCGCATGCTGGATCGTTCCACCTGATTCTCCCGAAAGAGCATTTCTAACATCTGCCACGTAATAGTTCAGCCTATCAAGATGATCTTTGTCAACCATCAACCCGGGGCGCATAAACTCAATTATCAGCAAGTCGGATCCTGCAGAAAGAGCCAAATCAACTCTTCCATTGAACACTTCGTCATTCTTTAGATTTTCATCTGCTATACGCTTGATCAGATTCTTGACACTCTCCTCCTTAGTATAACTTTCCCATATTGGATTGACAATCCAAGGATTGGAATAAATATAATCGCGAACTCTTGTTTCCAGTTCTTTTGTTTCAACCAGTCTTTTCAGCTCCCCAATTGCCGCAACTTTAGTGCGAATAGCTTCCGCAATATTCAGAGAGGTTAGGACTTGCGCCTCCGAGAGAATCTCCAGCAACCGGGTCTCATCCAAGTCGTTGCGTTCATCGATTTTTGAAATCAACTCTCTTAATCTCCCATTCTCCCATGAGGTGAGAATGTCATCGCACCATTCCGTGAATCTCGCCTTCCCCAACCGTTCAAAAGAAGCGATTTTCTTCAGAACGGATTCTACGGTCTTTCTCTCAAATGAAGGGAGATTGTCCAAACGACCGCGAAACCCACTCACCTTGTCATTAAGTTCTTGCATACGTTTCTCAGACCGCCTACTTTTCCAAATGCTTCCAAGCCGTTTAACCTTTTCAATCCCCCAGTCTTTAATCTTCAAGCCAAGTTCCGTTTGAAGATTAATTCGCTGCCTTTCCGTAGCAATTAAATCGTTGTCTGCTTCATCTATAAAATCCATCTGAACCTGCCCCGTCATGTACTCCAAAGCGTTCTGACCTGAAATACCTCCTGACAGCTCAAAGAAAAACGGCTTCTGCGCCATTTTGCCCTTTGCAAAAATACTTATACCTCGAAGCTCTTCAACTTGGATTGGACTTTCGAAGAATCCCATTCGCCATTTCACGGAATATTGTTCAAGGGGTTCTTTTGCCCAGCCGGATTCATCAACAGAAAGATTAGAGAAGTACTTTGCTCTTTCATCATCTGTTAAATCTCGTGGAAAGACAAACTCCAGCTCTTCATTGAACCCATCTGGAATAACCTCGCCATTAACGGTTATGACAAAATCCGAGTGCGTCTGACTCAACAGAAATCTTCGCGATAGTTCTTTCCGTAACCCCTCTACACTAGGCAATGCAACATTCCATTTACGCAATACTACTTTAGTCCCATGCGTCGGTTTCCGAGACTCTTCGCCTTCCTCATATATAGTTACTTCAATTTTTTTCACATCATCATCATTGTTGTCATAATCCAAGATTGCATCGATGTCCATCCTAAACGCTGTCCGTTCGCCGGTCTTGACTGATATCGACTCAACATCAACAAGTTTGGCAACACCAAATCCCGCAAACTTTCCTATCCCCTTACGCCCCAGAACTGGCCGATGCTTGAACTCCGACACCTCTTGATTGGTCGCTTTTCGGCGATTCCTTCCAACTGTCAAATAACACTGCTGACATTCCACAAATGACATTCCATTCCCACTATCGGAAATAGCGACTTCCTCATTGTCTATAACAATATCAACTCTCTCGGCGTCAGCATCCCAAGCATTAGCGATAAATTCCGCAATAACATCTACAGGCTTTTGATACATCTTGATGCCGAGGTGGTCAATAACCATCGGCTGTATTTTCAGAATCAATTCTTTTGTTACTTCAGACATAAAAGTCTCCTTTGGTTTTACAATCAATCAGTGATTCCCGGCATGACCGACTTATATCAATCGTGACCAGAATGTCAGTTTGGCAACCTAACTGAGAGGAATACCTTACCTCGTGCAAGGCATGGATGTCCACAAGCGAGAAGCCGTGCCACATGGAGCCACCGATGATTGGATTCGGGTAGTGTTTCGTCAGGATCGAGCCGAGCATGTCGAGCGCACGGACGTATGACGCGGCCTTGCCGCTTCCGTCCGTGTTCGTGGCAAAGATGAAATCTGTAAACGATTGCCGGAGCTTCATTTGGCACCCCGCTTTCCTTTGGGCTTTGAACCGAACACCCACCGGCCTTTTTTGGTTGGGCCTTCGTGATGCAACAAGTTCCCCTGCTTCAGTTTCTTGATGTGATAGCGAACACCATCTGGAGTTAGACCGAACTCCTTTGCAGCGGATTCCGCAGAATGCTCACGGTGGTCCCAGAAGAACTTGAATATGGCCCGTGCCACATCCGAAAAGCCTTCCAGATGCACCCTCAATGAAAGCGGAATTTCTTTGGTAGTCAAAGAAATTTCTTTAGTAGTTCCTACGGTTTCTTTGGTAGTCGCTTCGTTTTCTTTGGTAGTTTTCTTACAAGTCTTCCCCGTTTCTTTGGTAGTCTTACGCCAGATGGTATGAACGATCGTCCTGTTTCGCACGTCGACCGTCGTCTGTGGCAGACCAGCCTCGGCACATGCAACCTCGATATCTTCGATTCCCGACCCAACATGCTCAATGTAACGCGCGTGGTAAAAAGCTGCGGTAATCAGCGGGTTGAACGGCATGGACTCATGTTCGTCAAAAAACCAAGCGACCGTCTTACCCGGAGGAAGTTCACCCGGGACTCTATTGCCGTACTGGGCACCGAAGAGCCCAATGTATATGTCTGTATCGGCAAGCTTCGGAAGATAGATATCGCCCGGTCGTTTCTTGGCCGCAGGATGATCCTCGAAGATGAACACAGATTCAACATATTCGCCCAAGAGAGGGTCGCTCAATAAATACCGCTTCAAGTTCTTCCGCTCGGAGGCAAACTCGCTCTGCACACTTGAGATGAAAATCCTGTACTTCATTCCTCGCCGTCCTTCCACTGATTGGCAAGGTCCGTCAACCCTTTACCGCGCATGGGCGAGTTGTCGGTGGAGCGGTTCGAGGTGAAATACTCGTCCCAGCCGGGGTCGCGCTCGACCTCGCCTTTGCTCTTCTTCCTGAAGAACCACTCCGCCATTCAAACAAACCCTTTTTGTTTAAGGACTCGCCTTGCCATACGGACAACGGAGGCTCTGGAGGCCTGAATGCCACATGACAAGGTTAGCCCAAAATTGACAACTCTTAAAATCCTTTTACGCGTGCTCCAGACACGCGGTAATAACGCGACTCTCGCCGCCTTATTTTCATGCCGATATTATATCATTTTAGCTGAACGAAAGGGTATTTTATTTCGAATGTCA
>SUVZ01000086.1 GCA_015061765.1 Lentisphaerota bacterium | reverse complement strand
AAGGACGAGTTGTTTCCGCCGCCATGCTCCGCATGGAGAATGAGCGCGAGGTCAAGCGCCTCGGCCTCGATCTTCGTGTACTTTCCGTCCTCGCGGATCAGCGAAAGGATGTTCTCCGCCGTCGACTTCTTCGGGTCGGGGTTGCGCAGCAGCAGCGACGCTCCATCATGGTAGTGGGCTTTCGCCTGATACGCGTATGCCGCGATAGTTGGGATCGCGCCTATGAGGTCGATGGACTGCTCAAGGCACTTCTCGATGGAAATGTCGTCCGGATTGTCGTCCAGATCGAAGGCATAGGCGAACAGGACCGCTCGCGCCATAGCATTCATGAGATCCTTCGACGGATTGCGCATGATCGCATTCTCCTTGAATCCATCCGAAAGCCTGCGGTATGAACCAAGCATATTCTTCCACTGTATGAGTTGCTTGATCGTCGGCAATTCGCCAAAAAGAAGCAGATAGGAGGTCTCTTCATACCCGTAGCGGTGCTCTCGCTTGTCGGCTCGGACAATGTCCTTCACATCGATGCCACGATAGAAAAGCTCGCCGGGAATCGCCTGCTTCTCGCCTTCAGACACGACATATCCGTGCACGTTGCCGATAGTCGTCAGCCCGACGAGCACACCAGTGCCGTCCTCATTGCGCAGACCGCGCTTCACGTTATATTTTCTGTACAACGCAGGGTCTATGTAATCCGCCTTTCGGATGTCATCCGCACGAGCCTTGAGCCAATCTTTATCTATTCTTGCCTTGTCTAATGTCATTCTGTATGTTTCTCCATAAAAAACCGTGCGGATTATAGCATATTTTTCGCATTAGCGCAAAAAATCTCGTAGAGTGCGTCGTCTCAGGCAATCGATTCGCCAAAACGGATGCCGAGACTCGCCTTGGAAGCGTCGGGCGGAGTCCCCCCGACAAAAGAACCGTCTATTTCGCGACTACATTGATGAGTTCGCCGCACATGTATCCATGGAAAGCCTATGCAAGGGAAAAGGAGATTTTGCGGCCCGCCCAATCATGAACGAACATATCCCACTGCGCCGGACGTTTCGCAGCCGGAATCTTCGCCGGGAAATAGTGATCGCAAGCCATGCACTCGAGAACGGCTTTCGAAGGCGACGTGCGAATCAATCCCCAGCCGACGTCGAGGTCGAGCCCGAACGAGGGAAATGACATCTGGCGGATCGTGCGGGCGTCGGGCCCGTATCCGCCGGCCAGAATGTTCGTCATCCACCGGTGGAGGTGTCCATGCAGATATCCGACGACCTTGGGCGTCTTCGGGCAGAGAGAGGCGAGCCTCAGATTGAACGCGTCGTGATGCGCACATACGAACGTCGGCTTGGAGAGCGACGCAAGCGTCTCGTTCAGCCATTTCGTCTGCTCCTCGCCGAGTCCGGAGCCTCCGAGGAAGCCGAAATGGCCGCGCTTGGCGGGTTCTTTGAGCGAATCGAGCAGAATGAAATCGACGTGCGGCGTTTCAACGACCGAGACAAACCGCCCCGGAACTTTCGTCGTGCGGTCATAGCCGGGGAAGGACTGCAGAAATTCAGCGCGGCTGTCATGGTTGCCCATTGCGAGTGTAACCTTGATTCCAGCGTCCGACAGCGGTTTCAAGACCTCGGCGGCGATTTCGTAGTCGCCCGCCTCGCCAAACGCGAACGAGATATCACCCAAACCGATAACATTCGCCGGCGGACGAGGCAGCGCGAGTATCTCCGCCACCATTTTCTTTGACGTCTCCGGCTGCCACGGACATTCACGGCCGCCGGGATACACCCGTCTGGACGTCGGGACGCCGATGTGCAAGTCGCTGATGACGCCGATCGCACAGGGATCGAGCCGGCGAACGCAAGGCTTTCTGGTGGAGCCGATCGAAGCAAATCGCGCACCGACCGCAGGCAGCGCCGCGGCCATGAACAATCCTGAGGTAAAGTCTCTTCTTGTCATTTGTGTTTTTGATTAGCAGGGGCGGAGCGAGAGGAACGCGAGCGGTCGTTCATACACCATTTCATGTCGCGAAAGATACTATGTCCGGCCATGTCTTCACTCGTCGATCGGAGACAGCTTCACGCCGATGGGCGAAAGATCCGCGGGAACGGTGCGTCCTCCAATGCGGAATGAGGCTTTCATCTTCTTGCGCGTCAGATTACAGACGAGTGCCCATGTCCGTCCCTCGACGTTCCATGTCCGTCCCTCGACGTTCCATGTCCGCGCCGCAAGCCCGGTGGGAAGCCCCTCGATGGCCGGCCCGGGCGGTGAAAGCAAAACGTGGAAACGGTCGCGCACCTTTTGCGACTCCTCACAGACCATCTTCCATGTCGCATCACGCTCTGCGCCTTTCATATTGCGGCGAATCTCGAAGAAACCGTACGGCAAAAGTCCATTTGCCCCGGCGGCGATCGCCTGCCACATCATTGACCTGAACTCCTCTCTCGTCGGGAAGCGAAGTTCGGGGTTCTTGCCGATCTGGTTCTTGCGCGAGGAATGCCATCCCCAGTTGTACGCCTGCGGAATCTGCCACATTGGGCGCATTGCGTACATCGCTTCGTTCGCCGCCGAACCCCAGCCGAAAGCTGTCTCTATCCCTCCGCGGTTGTTGCCGATTGGATATGGGTCCATACCGATGACATCGAATACTCCAGCAAACGCCCTGACGTGTTCAGGGCGATCCAACGCGGCATAAATCGGATGGTCTGGATCGATGCGCCAAATCTCGTCGTGGTTTTTCTTCTGTGTCGACAGATAGGCGAGCTGATCTTCGTCGATCGTATACCATGCGAGAAGCGCGGGGTGGTTTTTCAGCGAATCTACGAATGTAAGCGTATTCGCGAGCGCCTTCTCTGGAGTAATTCTGCCCCTGCCGCGCCAATGGCGGCCCGGTGCGTGGAAGATAAGAGTTCCTATGCACATCAAGCCGATGTCGTGGCAGATGTCCAACCCCTCCTTCGACACGGTATAAGGATGGATACAGTTGAAGGGTCCTTGCTTGTAAACTGCCATTTCTTCCTTCGTAACCTTGTCAATGAACATTCCGAGCGGGAAGAACGGTTTGCCGTCGACAATCGTCCGGTTGAACTCGTCGAACGTCACGCGACGCGAGGCCGGCAATGCGAGCCTGCGGAATTCGAGCGACGATGTTCCGAGAGCCGGAGCGTCGGAGCGACCGAGAGAAAATTCAACCCTTGATGCGCCTCGCTTGAGGCGCGCAACTTCTATCGACACTAACGCCTTGTCGTATGAAAACGAGTCCGGCGCGATCACGAAGCGTTTTCCGTCCTCACCCTCAAACGAAAACACCGGTTTCAGTGTGGAGAGCGGATACCTGACCGTGTTCACGTTAAGCGCAACTGCAAAACGCACCTTGCCGGATACAGCCTCGTTACGGTACGATCCGGAAATCATCTCGCCGACAGTCTTCCCTCCGTCAATCTGGTAGTAGAAGTCGTCAAAATAGACGCACCCTTTGGCTTCAGGCGGCATTTCGACGAGGAGGTCGCAATACGGATCGGTCGGCGGCGCGGCGATTCCCTCGTAGCGCACCCATCCTTCGGCGTTCGGGTCGTTGTCGCCGGACGGCGTCGCCACGACTTCGCAGCGCAGTTTCTCCAGCCAGTCGTAACAGCGAAGCGTTATCTTGGGAAGCCCCTTTGGATTGTATGGCACGACCCTCACATACGCGCCGAACCTGTATTTCATGCCGCCTTGTATCGCAAGTCTCTGTATAGGAACGGATCCGGTTTTACCTGCTCTCCAAACAAGGGCGGACGACTTTTCGCGGCCTTGACCGGGGGCGACGCTCCACTCCTTGGAGGGCGAGCCCCATCCGGCGAGGCCATTTTCGAATCCATCATTCACAAGGCGGGCGTTCTGGAACTCCGCGCTGTACGCGCACAGGGAGATGGCGCAGACTATGCCTGATAGCGCAAATCCAAGTTCATTACATATTTTCATTTTTATCACTCCAGGACATTATCTGATGATGAGGGAAAAGCCTTTGGGCGACACCTTCACCGAACTCGGGCTAACAGAGATAAAGTAGCGAGAGTCGTCTATCGCGGCAGGCGGTCCGAGAATAATTCCGCCGTCAGTCGCCATCGCAAGGCTGACGGTCGACTCCAAGCGCGACGTCGAGACGTATTTGACGGTCGCCTCCCTCAAATCAAGCGTTCCCCTGACATTCAAACTGTCGCCCTCGCCAAATACAATCTCACCCGTAACTTTCACGGTCGTTCCCGCCGCGATTTCCATCGTGCCACCGAGCGGTGTCAAAGCATCGGTAACGGTAATCGTACCGTTTTTAACAGTGCCCGCCCCGGAAAGGGAGCCATAGGAAATCGAGTTCCCGCCGAGGTCGAAAACCGCGCCTTCGGCAATGTCGACAGGACCGGTGGAATCATAGTCGTCGCCCATATCAAGGAGCGGCAGCTCGTCCGGCCCGAGAATAGCGTTCTTCGCAAGCTGCGCGTCGGAGAGCGCAGCCTTCCAAATTCGAACCTCGTCGACCTTGATTCCGCGCGTGTTCACATTTGGAAACGCAGGCGAGGCGGCAAAACAGAACGAATCGGCGTGGAGATACGGGGAGAACGGGGAGCCGGCAAGCGACAAGGATGTGCCGACAACCTCTCCGGCGGAATCCCTGCGGCAGACGGTGGTATCGTATTTGCCGTTTGCGTTGCGCTTGAAGACGATCGAATAGTGGTACATCGTGCCGGGAACATGTGCGCCAAGATATTTGTTGTCATTGTGGCCTGCTCCGTTCACCCGCGCCTTTACAAGACCGGTAGCGGTGTTTATGAAGATGAGCGTCTGACTGTTTCCGCTCTTGCCGATGACCGCGAGTTCGCCATCGCCGGCGGATTGCAGCACGGAAGCCCAAAACTCCACGGTGAAATCGCTTTCGTTGTCGCCGAACAGCCCCGACCCGAGGTCGAGATACGTCGAGGCGTTCGACAGAAGCGGAGTCGTTATGAGATTCGCATTGGCGTCGACGACATCCGGCTCAATGTCGCCGTAAACGGTAGCCTTCTTTGCCGCAACGGAATCGTAAAGGCTGCCGCAGTTGAAGCTCCAGCGGTGAAGAAGGTAGTTGGCGCCTTTGAGCGCGTCCGACGCATTTTCCGGATACGTGTTGCCGGCGGCTTCAACTTTGGCCATCTCCGGTGTGTACGCGGCGCCGACAGTCGCGCCGGAGGAAAGTTTCAGCGTACCCTGCTTAACCGCAACGCCTCCGTGCGTCTGCGGGAGTTTGCCAAGGACGAGCGTGCCGCTACCTGCCTTGCGTATCTGCCCGGGCGACTTGCCGTCGGAGGCGAAGTCTTCTATCGTGGCCGTGTTGCTTCCCGTGTCGAACGTGACGCCGCGACGGCCGACGTACGATTCCAGATTCGCCGACCTGAGCCATGTGACGCCGTTTCCGAGGATGCGGAACGTTCCGCCGTCGGACGTCAACTTGCGGCTTGCAAACGTATCGGTAAAATCACCTGGATTCGGGTTGATGTCCTTCGCCTCGAAAACACCGCCGTCCGAAAGATGTATTTCGCCGTGCGCCGTGGCGGTTGCGGAGCCGCCAAAGCCCAGATACATGGACTTGCTACCTGTCGAGAACACGGCGGAACGGGCTACCGTCAAAACGCTCGTCACGGAGCCGGCCGCTGTGTTGCCATAGTTGTAGCCGATATATCTGTAAGTGCAGTTGGCCGCTGAGAGTGTGCCGCCCATCATGTCAAATCTGTTCGGAGAGGTCGAATAATTGCCAAGGTAGAAGTTTTGGCTTATATCAACATTGCCGCCTGTCATCGTCCCGCGGAAGGATCCCTTGTTGCCGAATGTTGCGTTGTTTGCTTTGAACGTGCCGCCTTCCATCTCGAGACGCGCGATATTTCCGGCTTCATGTCCGAAAACAAGCGTACCGGCAGTTGAATTGAACGTTCCGTCTGCGCCGATTTTCAGGATGGATCGCGGAGAAGAATTCGCCACGCTGCCGTAGCCGAAATAAACGGGATAATAGTTGAAATTCACCGTTCCGTTTTCAATCGCCAGCAGAGATTTCGGCGCGTACGCAGAACTCGTCGCGTAGCCGAAATACTTATTGCCGCCGGTCATCGTCAGCGATCCGCCGCCGCGCACTTCGACTGTCGACGAGCCGGAAGCCCCCGCACCGAGATAGGCATTTCCAGCGATCGTGGACGATCCGCCGTCTATCACGAACGTTCCCGAACCGCCTTGCGATACCGTCCCGTCATTCGCCGCACTTTCCGATCCTACAAACAGTCTGCCGGACACGGAGACCGTGCTGCCGCTGTTTGTGAAAACCGCGGTGCTTCCCGCCATCCTGCCGACGTACAGATAGACGAGTTTGTGCGTTATGCCGGAACCTGCGAACTGTGCAACGCCTTCGGCGACATTGAAATGCGGACCGTAGTTGTTTGCGCTGAAATCGACAGCACCGGTGAACTTCGCCGTGCCTGCGCCGGTTTTCGAGAAATAGGCGTTCCAGGCAGATCCGGAAATCGAGGTATTCGGTGTAAGGCCGCCGGAGAACACGGTCGTGCCTTGTGCGACGCCGAGCGAGGAATTGGGGATCGCGACGAGCGGGTTGATGACGGTCAGAACGCTCGATGCATTGTACGGATTGAACGATGCGGTATTGCCCGTGAAAGTCGTACCGTAAACGATGCCCGCCCCGCCGTCGAACGAAACCGTCTCGCCGTCCGCCTCCGCCGTGTAAACGAGGTTGCCGCTGCCATCGACATGATTGGCGCTATTCACATTCGTCTCCGCGTGCGCAAAAGGCGTACAGAGGGCTACGGCAATGGCGGCGAGACATCTAAATTGCGCCGCGCCATAAGCAAGAATAGTATTTGCTCTGGTTTTATTCATGGATTGATTCTCCATTTACGGATTGATGCACCTGCCCCATGACGCAGACAAAATATCATATCTGAACACAAAATGCAATGCGAATTACAGAAATCCGGCTAACCGATTACGCCTAAACGGATGAGAGACTTGCAAAAAAATGTTGTTTTTTGTAAAATATGGACTTGTTTATTTCGGATTCGTGTGAATCTGATAAGCGAAAGAGTAAAAACAATGAAAAAGACAACCAAAACCGCCGCCAAGACTGCAACGAAAAAGCCGGCAGAAAAAGCTTGCGCCAAGAAATGCACCGCTCCCAAGAAGTGTGCCGCGAAGAAGGCGGCTCTCAAGAGCGTCACATTCACTGTGCACGCCGAAGCTGGTCAGGATGTCCGTTTGGCGGGATCCTTCACCGATTGGGAAACCAAGGCGAAGAAGATGACGTTCAAGAAGGCAAACGGCGTCTATTCCGCAACGGTGAAGCTCGCTCCCGGCGAGTACCAGTACAAGTTCATCATCGGTGACAAGTGGGCTACCGACGATCAGAACACCGAGTTCGTCCCGAATGACAAGGGTACGTTCAACTCCAAACTCGTAATCAAGTAATCCCTTCGACAACGAGAAAGTGAAAGACGGTCTGGTCGATTGCGGCCGGATCGTCTTTTTCTATACGGAATCAACGTCTGCAGTGCCTCCAATGGACCAGCAACACGTCATCTACACACAGATGAAAACTAGCCCCGGATTAGGGAAGCGCTTGTAGAACACGGGAATCCGTGACGCCTCCGGGAACGACAGATACTGAGCCGAAAATATGTCTCCCGCATACTCGCCGTCGAGAAATCCGCGGATGTGGTTCTGTCTCCTGTATTTGCGGCAGGCGGCAAGAACTGCACTCTTGATCATGGCGGTGCCGCCGGACGACCCGTATCCGGTTATGACGGCGAACACGTCAGCGCCGCCTCCACGCGCGGATGAGACGATTCGGTTCAGCTGCGCAAGCGCGTCGTCCACGCGCGCTCCGCACGGATGCAGGTCATACTCGGGGAAGTCGGGTCTTTTCGCCATTGGCTGTCATCCTTCAACCGCGGACCGCGGCCTTGCCGGCATCATTTCCGGGGTTCGGGCGCAGTTCCCCTGTTCTTGTTGCGCTGCGGGAACTTCGGCCTGAACGGATTGACGGCGCCTCCGGCACTGGAGGCCGTGCGCGCGGTGGCGTAACCGAGAATCGCCTCCTTGCCCTCAAGCCCGTCGGCGCCGACAAGCTGCGTGAACGACGTGTCGGAGACGCCCTCCTCCACCTTCACGAACTTCATGCCCGCATCGCCGTCCTTGATCCATATCTTGCGTCCACGCGGAATCTCGCCGCCGGCCGCCGCCTTTGCCGCTTCGTAGTCGTCATTGTTCGGACGGAACCTCAACGCTGCCGACGACACCGCCACGACACCTTCGGCACGAGCCGTCTCGACTGATATGTTTGCCGTCATGCCGGGAAAGAGCATTGCATTCGGATCGTCATTCGCCGCCTCGATGATGATCGGATAGGTGACGACATTGTTCACCGTTGTGGAGGCAAGGCGCACCTGGCGCACAATGCCCCTGAATCGCTTGCGGTACGCGTCCGCCGTGAACGTCACGGGCTGCCCTTCGCGAATGGACCCGACATCCGCCTCGGGCACGGTTGCCTCCACCTGGATGCGGCTCAGGTCCTCCGCAATCGTGAGAAGAGGAACGGCGTTCATGGACGATACGACCGTCTGCCCCTCATCGACGCTGCGCAGAATCACCGTGCCGTCCACGGGGGAAACGATCGTACAGTAGTTGAGGTTCGCCCTTGCCTGGCTGACGCTTGCATGGCTCTGCTCGACCTGCGCCTTCGCCTGCTTGAGCGCCGCAGCCGCGATGTCGCGCACCTCAAGCGCCGAATCGTAGTCCGCAACGGACGCCAACTGCTTCTTCGAGAGCGACTCCTTGCGCACCAGCGTCTTCTCCGCAAGCACAAGCGCAGCCTCACACTTCATCACGTTCGCCTCATTCGCGTGGAGCTGGGCGAGCGCGCTCTTGTACTGGGCGTCGTACACCTGCGGGTCGATGAGCGCAACGACCTGACCGTTCGTGACATGGGAATTGAAATCCACGAAAAGCTTTATGATGCGTCCGTTGACCTGCGCGCCGACCTCAACCTTCTTGATCGGGGCGACGGTGCCGGTCGCCTCGACGGTCTTGACGATATCCGCCCTGGAGATCGGGGCCAGACGGAACTTCGGCCCCTCCTTCTTGGCGAACTGCTCGGTGCAGCCCGGCATCGCAGCCATCATGGACAGTGCCGCGAAAACGACAGACGACTTCAGGATCATTGTTTCTGCTCCTCTATGATCTGATGATGGTAGATCGGATCGATACCCGTAAGACGCATTATCCTCGCCTCCGCAAGCTGCCCCTCGTAGAAGGCCTTTACGCGCTTGCCGAGGGCTACGGCATAGTCTGAGACAGCCGTGGTGTAGTCGATGCGCGAAGCCTCGCCAAGCCTGTACTGCTCATTGGATACGCGGAGATTCTCACGTGCCTGTCTAACAGACGTGCGGGCCGCGGCGAGAGAGGCGATCGAATCGTTCCTGTTTGCGATCGCAACGGCAAGGTCGCGCGAAAGCGTCCGCTCGGCGGCCTCCACATCCATTCGGGCAGAGCGCATGCGTATGACGGCGGCATCCACGGCGGTCGTCTTTCGCCAGCCCAAGAACAGCGACTGAGCCGCACCGAACGCCCAGCTCCAGTTCCATGCGGGATCGGCGAAGTTGAACGAGGTGGTGAGTTTCAGTTCCGGAAAGAGATCCGCCACGGCCCAATCGACCTCGTTCATGGCTACGCGAAGACGTGCGCGCTTCACCATCAACGCCGGGGAATTCGTGCGCGCCAGGGCAAGTGCGTCCACGGCCGACATTCTGGAAAGCTCAAACTCCTTCAATGTGGAATCGAGTCCGTTCCCGGATGCCGGAAGCACATCCTCGCGCGAAGCCTGATCGGCGGAGAGTCCGAGCGAACGCAGGAACTCCGCGCCGGCCGTGACCGTGTCGTTCGATGCGGAGATGCGCGCCTGTATCGCCTCGGACAGGTCAAGACGGGCCCTCAGCACATCGAGCAGCTTGGCCTCACCGTTCTCGAAGCGGTTCGTCGCCTGCGACAGATGGTTCATGCATTCCCATTCGTTGGTGCGGGCGACATCCAGAAGCGCATCGTTCATCATGAGGGTGAAGTAGGCTGTGGAGACCTCCTCGAACACACCGAGACGCGTCTCCGCCAATGACATCTCCGCGGATGCGAGATCCTCGCACGCGCTGCGGAAGTCCGCATCGTACCGACCGAAATCCACAAGAAGCATCTCAAGCCCTACACTGCCGTTGAACCTGCCGGAGTTGCGCCAGGAAAAGTGGGAGCCGTTGTTGGCGGTGGACTGTCCATAGTTGGCGGACATGCTGAGATGTGGCATGAACGGCTTTCCGCTCTCAACCGTCCTTATGGCCATCAGCCTGTCCTCCACGGCCAATCCCGCCGAAATGACCTCGGGACGGTTCGTCAGCGCGAAATCGACAAAATCAGCCAGCTGGAATCCCGTCAGGTCCACACGGTCCGCGGGCTTTGCCAACAGCGGATCCACGGCAGGCAGGACCTCCATCTTGGCGACATCGGCATTGCGGATCGTTTCGCACGCGGCCAGCAGGGCCAGCGACATAAGCGATGAACGGCATGCAAACCTCAGGGCACCGCGCATTCTGGACATCATAACTGGCTCCCCTTCTCCGGATGTTCCATCAGAAATCGAGATTGCGGACGTTAAGCGCGTTCTCCTCGATGAACCTGCGACGCGGCTCGACCTCATCCCCCATGAGGAGCGTGAACATCTGGTCGGCCTTGACCGCATCGTTCAGCGTCACGCGAAGCATGTGGCGCTTCTCCGGGTTCATGGTGGTCTCGAAAAGCTCTTCGGCATCCATTTCGCCAAGACCTTTGAACCGGTAAATCGAAAGACCCTGCTTGCCGTGGGCACGCACTTCGTCCAGAAGGCCGGGAAGCATGCCGCCGAAGTAGTCGTCCTGCGTGAAACCGAAGCCCTCGAGGGACTGGAACTGCTTGCGGAGCATAGAAGCGCCGGACCCCGTCGCGGCGGCGTCCGCCAGAAGCTCCTTCGCCTTGTAGCCCCGCTCCTCGACGGCCTTGGAGGTAAGCTCGATCTCGGAAAGGAGTCGCATGAGATTCGTGGCCGTCTCCTTGTCGAGAACCGTTCCGTCCTTGCCCTTCACCTCAAAGTCGTCCAGGCCGAGGGTGAGAAGCCTTTCCGTGAGGTCGGCGTCGGTCAGCACGTACTCCGAACGCTTCTTGCGCTCAACCTTGTAGAGCGGCGGCTGGGCGAGATACACGTACCCCTTCTCTATGAGCTCCGGCATCTTGCGGTAGAAAAACGTCAGGAGAAGAGTGCGGATGTGCGCTCCGTCGACGTCGGCATCGGTCATGATCACAATCTTGTGGTAGCGGGCCTTGGAGATGTCCCACTCATCGGCGAAGCCGCAGCCGATCGCCGTTATGAGCGTGCGGATCTCCGTGTTGGCGAGCATGCGGTCCACCCGCGCCTTCTCGACGTTGATCACCTTGCCCCGGAGCGGAAGGATCGCCTGGGTCGCGCGGTCTCGCCCCTTGCACGCCGAACCGCCTGCGGAGTCGCCCTCCACGAGATACAGTTCCGTCTTCGCAGGATCGCGGTTCGAGCAGTCGCGGAGCTTGCCCGGGAGCGAGAGTCCGTCCATGACGCCCTTG
>SUVZ01000085.1 GCA_015061765.1 Lentisphaerota bacterium | reverse complement strand
CCGCGCAAAGGAGAAGGCGGCGCTTGAAAGGGTGTCGGCATCCAAAGGCCAGATCGTCGCGCTTGGCGGCGGTGCTCTGCTAGATCCCGAATGCCGCCGGATTGCGGAAAGCACCGGGCGCGTCGTGTTCATGGAGTGCCCGGAAAACGTGCTTCTGGAACGCGTGGCGGCGTCTCAGGAACGGCCTTTGCTTGCCGGTGACGCCGCGGAGCGCATGCGCAGACTCCTCGCCGCCCGCCGAGACCACTATGCCTCGTTCCTCGAACGCATCAGTGCGCCGCAGATGACGGCAGCCCAAGGTCTTTGAACCGGGCGATCTCGTTTAGTTAGTGGAATGCACATCGTTTAAAGCAAAGAAAGAAGGTTAGTCCCATGGCACAGAAGATAACACTTGCAGGAAACATCATCGTCGACAACGTAAAGACGATAACGGCATGGCCGGACAAAGGCATGCTGGTGCCGATTACCGCAGTGAAGCGCGCGCCCGGCGGGGCCGTCCCGAACAGCGGCATCGACCTCAAGACGCTGGACCCGTCCATCGAGGTTGCCGCCGTCGGCAAGGTCGGAGCGGACGACGCGGGCGATTTCGTGCGTGCGTTCATGAGCGAGCATGGGCTGGACGTCTCCGGCGTGCAGAGCGTAAAAGGCGTGCCCACGACATTCACGGACGTGATGACTGTCGAGTCCACCGGCGAGCGTACGTTCTTCAACATGCATGGCGCGGACTCCGCGTTCGTTCCTGAGGATGTGGATCCGGCGAAGCTTGGCTGCGACATCTTCCATCTTGGATATCTGCTCCTGCTGGACGGAATGGACGCAGAGGATGAAGAGTATGGGACAAAGGCGGCCAGGCTCCTTGCGAAGGTCCGTGCCACCGGAATCAAGACCTCGCTGGACATCGTCAGCGAACAGTCCGACCGATTTGCGCGCATTGTGCGTCCTGCCCTCAAGCACTGCGACTATGTTGTGATCAACGAGGTCGAGGGTGGCCTTGCAACGGGCATCTCGGCTCTTGATGGGGACGGCAAGCCTTCGGAGGCGAATCTCCGCCGCGTCTGCGAGTCACTTTTCGATTTGGGCGTTGGGGAACAGGTTGTGGTGCACTGTCCGGATCTGAGCGTGTCGCTTGACCGTGCCGGTCATTTTGCCGCCGTGCCCTCGCTCGAGCTGCCGTCCGGATGGATCAAGGGTTCGGTCGGCGCGGGCGATGCGTTCTGCGCGGGCATGCTGTACGCGTTCTTGAAGGGGATGTCGGCGGAGGAGGGTATGCGTCTTGCGTCCTGCACCGCCGCGATGAACCTTTCCGTTCCGGATTCCGTATCCGGTGCGAAGCCGCTCGCCGAGACGCTTGCGCTTGAGACGCGTTTTGCGCGCAGACGGTGATCGCGCATGTTGGTCCTGTGAACGAAAGGAGTGTGGCGGATGAAACTCAGGCAGGTGCTGGATTGGCTGGAGCGTGAACTGGAGATCGGCAAGTTTGACGACGTGTCGAACAATGGTCTGCAGATCGAAGGGCCGGAGGATGTCGAAAAGGTCGCGTTTGCTGTCGACGCTTCGCTCGAATCGGTGAAGGCGGCCGTAGCCTCGGGCGCACAGTTGCTGGTGGTTCATCACGGAATATCCTGGGGCGGCGGAATCAGGCGTCTTGAGGGTGGCGTGTATAATGTCGTTAAGGCGGCGATCGAGGGTGGCCTTGCGGTGGCGGCGTACCATCTCCCGCTGGACGCCAGCAGGAAGTACGGCAACAACTACGAACTGGCCCGTTTTCTCGGTCTGAAGAGGCTCAAACCCGCCTTTTCGTACCACGGTAACGTCATTGGCGTGACGGGCGTCAATCCGCAGGGCGTCAAGGTTGGGGTTTGCAGCGGTGGCGCAGGGGATTTCGCCGAGACGGCCAAGAACCTTGGATGTGGACTCTTCATCACAGGTGAAGCATCCTGGGGCGACGTGATCGCCGCCGAGAACTGCGGCATGGAGATGGTATGCGCTGGACACTACGCAACCGAGACATTCGGCGTGAAGGCGCTTGCCCGCGCTGTCAGGAAAGCGCTGAAGGTGGATGCCGAGTTCCTGCCTCGCGCCACGGCGATTGACATTGACGTGTGATTTCTGCGGCGGCGCCGTATCCTGCGGCGGCTCCAAAGGATATGGAGATGCAACGAATCTTGAGTTATGAAGACGAACTATCATACACATACCGTCTGGTGCGACGGAAAGAACAAGGTGGAGGAGGTCATTCTCTCCGCCATTGACAAGGGTTTTGACGTAATCGGATTCTCCTCACACTCGACATATCCGGATGATAACGCGTGTACTGTGCCTGTCGAAAAACTTCCGGGATATTTCTCGGAGGTCCGGGAGTTGGCTGCCAGATATTCGGATCGCATACGGGTTCTGTGCGGGGTGGAAGCGGACTACATCCCGGGGACGACAGATCCCGATCGCTCCAGGTATGCGGAATTTGCCCCAGACTACATCATAGGCTCAATTCATTATGTGATTGCGCCGGACGGTGAACGTGTGCCGGTTGATCATACTCCTGAACTTCTGGCTGAAGGCATAGCCGCTCATTTCGATGGCGACGTGCGGGCGTTTCTGCGGACTTATTTTGCGCAGGAACGGGATATGGTGCGCCTCTTCGACTTCGATATGGTCGGTCATCCCGACCTGTGCCGGAAGTTCAACGCCAAGCATCAATATTTCGATGAGAACGCGGAATGGTATCTTGCCGAGTTGAGGCTTACGGCGAAGGCTATTGCCGAATCGGGAAAACTGGTTGAGCTGAATACCGGTGCAATCTCTCGGGGGTGGCTGGACGACGCATATCCATCGGCGACGTTCCGTGCCATGCTGCGAGGGTTTGGAGTGGGATTCGTTCTCAACTCTGATTCCCATTCGGCAGATACGCTTGACTGTGCCTTCGACCGTTTTTCAGCCGCGGAGGATTTTGTGCATCCGCCATTTCTTTAGTCGAGGCCGGATTTGGGCGATTGGTTGCCGATGGCGTGCTACCGCAACTCACGGGTGCATGCCGCGGAGAATGGCAGCGGGTCCACTGCGGTCCCCTGTATTGCCGGTGTCTTGACCGTCCGGAAGAAAATGCCGCTTGGCGTGTGTGATATAATTCATGGACAAAGAAATGGAGGAAAAGGAAATGGCAACGAATAAGAAATCCAGCAACATGGTGATCGCACAGTCCGGAGGTCCTTCCATGGTGATCAATGCCTCGCTCGTCGGAGCGGTGATCGCCGCCAAGAAGGCCGGAGCCAGAATAGGCAAGATTCTCGGTGCGCGCCATGGCATACAGGGGATTCTCGGCAGGGACTATATTGATCTGCGCAAACCGTCTGCAAAGAAGCTTGAGGCGATTGCGCTCACGCCATCCTCCGCTCTCGGCAGCTGCCGCATGAAGCCAAAGGCCGAGGACTGCCGCAGTATATTTGAGGAGTTTAAGCGTCTGGATGTCGGCTTCTTCTTCTACATTGGCGGAAACGATTCCGCAGACGCGGCTCGCATTATCGGTGAGGAGGCCGAGAAGGACGGCTATCCGCTCGTTGTGTACCATATTCCGAAGACAATCGACAATGACCTGCGCAGCTGCGACCATACGCCTGGTTTCGCCTCCGCCGCACGGTTTGTGGCGTGTGCCCTCAAGGGCGACGATCTCGACAATCGCGCACTTGGCGGCGTGAAGATCGATGTCATCATGGGGCGCGACGCCGGCTTCCTCACCGCGGCCTCTGCGCTGGCCCGCGAGAACAAGGGCGACGGCCCCCATCTCATCTATCTTCCGGAACGCCCGTTCTCGCTTGACGGGTTCGTGAAGGATGTTCAGGGCGCGGTGAAAAAATACGGACGCTGCGTCGTGGCCGTCTCTGAAGGCATTCGCGATGAAAGCGGCGAATCCATCGGAGCCCGTTTCGCCGGCGGCGAAACGGATTCCCACGGGAATGTCCAGATGTCCGGAACCGGTGCGCTCGGCGACTATCTCGCCAAGTACTTGAAGGAGAATACGGAGATTAAGCGTGTCCGCGCCGATACATTTGGGTATCTTCAGCGTAGCTTCCCCGGAGTCGCGAGCGATGTGGATGTTGAAGAGGCCGGAATGGCGGGCTATGCCGCTGTACAGGCCGCGCTTTTGGCGGCGAAGGGCATTGACGGCGTGCCCGTGAAGGGGACTATCGGCATCGGGCGCGCCAAGGGCAAGAAGTATAGGCCAGAGTTCACGGCGCTTCCGGCGCAGGCGGCGGCAAAGTTCACGCGTTCGATGCCCGACAGGTATATCGCGAAGAACGGGCATGATGTCACAAAGGCATTCATCGATTACGTGAAGCCGATTGTCGGAGATATTCCGCATTGCGAAATATTCTGAAGGCATGGAGGCGATAGACGACTTGAATAATTCTGTCGATGTAATCTCCCTGGAAGGGGTCTCTTTTTCCTATAGACCGGAGTGTGAGGTCCTGAAAGACGTATCGATCTCCGTCGCGCGGGGGGAGCAGGTCGCGTTGATAGGTGCAAACGGCGCAGGGAAATCCACGTTGCTCAAGCTTTTTGTCGGGCTTGTTTCCCCTCGGTCCGGGACCGTAAAGGTGTGCGGCATGCCAGTGGAGCGCGCCAATCTTGCCGCCGTGCGACGTGTCGCCGGATATGTGTTCCAGGATGCGGAAAGTCAGCTCTTCCTGTCGAACGTCTGGGAGGATGTCGCATTCGGTCCGAGGAACGAAGGAGTAGACGAATCTGAGGTGCGTCGTCGGACGGACGATGCATTGGCGTCTGTCGGCATTTCGCATCTCTCCACTGAGCACGTCTATAGGTTGAGCGGTGGACAGAAGCGGCTTGCGTCCATAGCGACAGTGCTTTCGCTGCGTCCCGAGGTTCTGCTTCTGGACGAACCGACGCTCGCCCTTGATCCGCGCAACCGCCGTATGGTGATTCATGCACTGCGTGAGTTGCCGTGCGCAAAACTCATCGCTACACATGATCTAGATTTTGTTCTTGATACATGTTCGCGTGTGCTGATGATGTCAGAGGGAAGGATTGTTGCGGCGGGTACGCCTTCTGATGTCCTTGGCAACCGTGGGCTTCTCGAAGCCAACGGTTTGGAGCTACCCCTTTCCTGCGTCCGCTGAAAATCCTAAAAGGGGAGACATGCGGATCGGATATGCCTGGGTCCTTACTTGTTTCAAGTTGCGATAAAATTGTAAAAATCAGGGATGATTTATTGTAGCGCCAAGATTTCTTTTTTGTGGTTGAAAAAAAAATGTTTTTGATACCATGGCTACCAGTCAAAGAAAGGATTCCGTTCCGTTCATGGGATGGTAGTGCGGTGGTTTATGAAAAGTCTGGTGCTGTTCTTGGTCGCTTGCGCCTTGTGTATTCAAGGTGCTGAAAAGTCCTGTGCGAAATACATAGCTTTCGCATGGGAGTTCAACAGCGACAGTCCCGAAGTTCTCCTGCGTTACGCCGACGCTTTCGACAAAACTCCGCTCGACGGCATCGGCATCAATCTCCGATCGAGCGCCGTCATAGACGGCAAGCGCGTGAGCTGCAACTACTACAACTTTATGCACGATCCGGCGTGGCCGAAGGAGGCGTTTGCGGCGCAGATTCCGCATCTGCGCAAGCTGACGAAGCATAGCTCCATGCGCCATTCGTTCTTGAGCTCGCTTACTGCACCGTATAAAGAGCGCGTCAGTTGGATGGATGACGCCGAATGGGCGCGGATTGCCGAGTCGATGCGAACGGTCGCATGGGTCGCCCGGCAGGGTGGGCTCAAGGGGATAAAGATCGACCCCGAGGATTACCGCAAGCTCAGGCAGTTCTCCCGCCGCTCCGACGAGGCGCCGTATGACGAGCTTTGCGAAATCGTGCGCCGCCGCGGACGCGAACTTTTCGCTCCGGTCTTCGAGGAATATCCGGACATCACGCTCCATTTTTTCTGGTTCTTCTCCCATCTTGAGCATTACACGAAATACGACCGCGCCAACGTGGCGGCCATGTGCCGCGCCGACGAAAATCTGTGGCCGGCGTTTTTGAACGGTGTTCTTGATGTGCTTCCGGCTGGGGCGACGATCAACGACGGCGACGAAGACGGGTACCATCATACGGCGGCGAAGAACGGCTACCGCAACGGCGCGTATATGTTCCATTCGCTCTATCCGCAGCTGGTCGCGCCGGAGAATCTGGACAAGTACCGCCGGCAGGTGCGCTACTCCCCGCCCATCTACACCGCGATGTACACGAGCAAGGAGGGCACCACATGGTACAAGCCTCCGACGGAAGGGTCGCGGCTTGAGACGCTCAGGCGCGATCTCATTCAGGCGAGCGACGTTTCCGGCGGATATGTGTGGTTCTGGACGGAACTTCATCCATGGGTGAAGCGTGCGCGCAACTGGAAGCGCGGCGATCCGCGCATTCTCGACACGACTTTGCCGGAGGCGCTGCCCGGGCTTTTCGAGATCATGGAATGGGGCAAGAATCCGGTAGCGTTCTACGACCGTCAGGTCGCGGAACTTTCGGCGAAAGGGACGCTCGTGAATCTTGCCGAGGCGAATACGGTGTCGGTCACCAACGGCTATGAGACGGTATCGCTCAAAAATGTGAAGGGAGGCGAATACTACGGCATTGCCTTCGATGTCGCGCTGAATGCGAGCGCCCGCGTCAACGTGTTTGTCCGCGACGCGAAGGGGAAGTATGTGCAGCCTTCCATCAACATGATCTATCCCCGCGACGGCCGCGGAGTCGTGCGTATTCCGGAAGGCGGAGCGCGCGGCACGATCGTTTTCAGCGCCAGGAATCCGGCAGGCAGAAAGACCGTATTCGAAAATCTGCGGGTGTATCGGCTCTTTTGCGAAGAAACGCCAGTTAAGGTTGGACCCGGAGCGGTCAAAGACAAGCCCGTAAAGGAGAAGAGCAAGAAATGACCACGCGACGATCTTTCCTTTCCGCTTTCGCGGCAACTGCCGCCGTGCCGGTATTTTCCGCACCCAAGGGAGACTGCCGGCTCAAGGTGGGTATCGTGAGCGATACGCATTTAAGTCCGCCGGAAATGCACAACAGCCAAGGCGCGATCGATATGTTCAAGCGTGTCATCACGTTCTTCCGCGATCATGGGGCGGATGCGATCATGATCGCCGGCGATTTGACGAACGGTGGACGCGCGGCGGAACTGCAGAAGACGGCCGACTGCTGGAAGGAAGTTTTCGGGTCGATAGATGCCGGCCCCGTAAAAGTTTTCGTGACCGGCAACCATGAGCACAATTATGCCAAGGACGCGCCCGAGGTTTGGCAGGAAATCTTCGGCGAGCCGTGGTCGCCTTTCTTTATCAAGGAAGTGAAGGGCTATTCGTTTGTCGGCGCGCACTGGGCGGCATGGCGTAATGAAAAGGCGTTCCGCGCTTTTCTCGACGCCAACCGCAAGAAACTCGCCGGCGGCAAACCGTTCTTCTTCGCCCAGCACGCCCATCCGCAGAATACGTGCTACGGGACGTGGACGTGGCATCAGGCCGACGGCGGCCCCACCCACAAGGTGCTCGCCGACTGGCCCAACGCCGTCGCATTCTCCGGCCACACCCATTATTCGATCACCGACCAGCGCAGCGTCTGGCAGGGCGCGTTCACTTCAATCGGCACGGCGTCGCTCAGGTGGCTTTCGCTGCCTTCGGGACGCGAAAACGGCAAGGGGTTCAGGAATGTCGGGCATCGGATGCAGGATGTCGCCAGCAATTACGGCGGTGCGCAGGGACTGTTCATGAAAGTGTACGACAACGACATGGTTTTTGAGCGCTGGGATTTCTCCCGCCGCGAGAAACTCGGCGACGACTGGACGGTGCCGGTATTGCGCGGAAAAGACGATCCGAGAACCTATTCGTTCGCGAGCCGCACCGAGAAATCGTCGGCGCCGGAATTTCCCGAAGGTGCGGAACTTAAGCTGAAGCTTCACAAGGGGCGCAACCCGAAGAAGGAGCCGGAAGATCAGATTATTCTGACGTTTCCGACCGCCGTTTCGCCGGACGATCTTTCGCGCGTCATGGATTACGAAGTCTGCGCGGAACTCTATTCCGCCGACGTGGTTCTTCCCTGGCGCATGAAGCGCGTCTACCAGACGGGATTTACGCGCAATGCCCGCCATGTGACGCCGACGCAGAACTGCATCTTCGGTATCGGCGAACTGCCGCCGCCGCCGCCGTTCCGTTTCCGGGTGACGCCGCGCAATTCCTTCGGCAAATGCGGAAAGAGCCTCTTTCTTTATCAGCGCAAACCGTTTATAGATGATCCTTCAACGAAAGGTGAAAAATGATGAACTTCTCAAAACTTCTTGTTGCGGTAATTGCCGCGTTTGGAGCATTCATTTTGTCGGCCGAGCCGAATGCCGCATACACGGCAGACGCGACCGTCGCCGACGCGCTGACGCTTGAGGGTGAATACATAATCGATGTCGCATCCGGCGTAACCGTAACCTATACCGGCGAAATATCCGGCACGGGTCCATTGCGTAAAACCGGCGACGGAATGCTGGTGTTGAATCCTGCTGGTGGAGATAATGCATTTACGGAAGGTGTGCAGATTTCGCAAGGTGTAATTCGTGCCGATACGGCAGGGGCGTTGGGTACCGGTGAGATATTCCTTGACGGAACGCTTACAGCGAAGGACAGCAAGAACAGAACCTATGGTTTCCGGCGGCAGATTTTCTTCAATGCCGACGGCGCCACCTTCAACAACAAGATTCGGATTGAAGGGTATGACGGAGCCAACAGTTATTCATATTTGCAGGCATTCATAAGAACCGATGTCAAGACTGTTCTCTCCGGCGAGATTGATCTGAGTGCGTTGAAACAGTATACGGTAGGATGCAACGCCAATTTTTCAAGCGGTACATCAGCGCCGTCTTCCGCATTGCTCCATTTCACCAAAGGGGTGTCATGGCCGGGGAAGACGCTTCGCGTGAATGCGTACGGAGATGTCCGTTTCGACGGACCTATTGTTCTGGGGTCGATGACGGTCGGTTACAACAGTGCATTGGGAGGGGATATCATACTTGCTTCCAAAGAAAACAAGATAACTAACATTTCGCTCAATCGCGCAAATATTGTTGCCGCCGATGATTCTGTTATTTCAGGAACGGTATTTTCGGTTTCAAGAGGATTTTCAAGCCAGTCGTATTCGGCGCTCAATCTTAGCGGTAAAAACCAGACACTCGCTTCGCTTCAGTATGACAGCGGCAGTGCAAAAAACTATTACAGCGATAAATCAGTCTATATTCTTTCATCGGATCCGGCGTTTCTGCGCTTGATCGGAGAGGGAACGTCGCGCACAAGCTATCAGACGCTTTCAGGAAAGGTTTCGCTGGTGGTCGATGCCGCCGATTATCCAGACTTTACTCAGACATTCGCCAATCGCGCACATACGACGAGCGGAACCTTGTCGGTCTCCAACGGAACGCTCGCTGTAACGCTCGGTGCGACGTTCAAGAATGTCGGTGAAATCCATATCGGCGAAAACGGAACCTTGACGGCGGACGCCTCTTCGGTGCTTTCGGGTATGTTCCTCGGCATCACCAACATGGTGGTGGACGGAAATATGACTTTGGGCGCAAACATTTCAAATCCGTTTACGGATGAAGTCATCGATCTTACGCTCGGTGGGAACGCCGCATTGACGTTGCCGCCTACGATGGTGATGAGAGTCAAATCGCTGACAGTTGCAGGAGTGAAGGTCGCCAACAAGACAAAATGGGGCGTGAACGGAGAGGCTCTTGAACAGCTGAAAGGAGGCACCATAGTTGTTGATGACGGAAGCTCTGAGGTTGTGAGTGCCGTCTGGACTGGAAACGGAGGCGATACCTTCATTGCATCCGTTGCAAACTGGAGCACAGATCCCTCGCTTCCGGCACTTGATGACATGATGACTTTTGCTGAATTTGCGACAGGAGGAAATGAAGCTTCAGTGGATCGTGCGGTTTCATTTTACGGAATCAGGCTTTCGGCGGTCGGCGGTTTTACGTTTTCAAAGGCTTCCGACAGCGCGTCGGTGTCAATCGGCGAGGGTGGACTTGCCACGACGCCCCCGTCTGCTGATTCCTCGGCGGTCTACACGTTCAAAGTTCCGCTGATTACGGAGAACAAGCAGGTGCTTGATATCGCAGCCGGAACTGTCGTCAAGGCCGATGCCGGATTCAAAGATGTTTCCGGAGGTCGGATCGACAAGAAGGGAGCCGGTGAATTTTCGATATCCGGCAACAGTGTCATCGCCGGATCGCTCGTTCATAATGAAGGGACGCTGCGCTTCGCCGGAGATATCGGCGCTCCAGTGGGCGTAAGCCAAGGCACCGCGACCAAATTCGGTGTAAGCACCATTACTGTTCCGGGCAATATTGAGGGTTTGACAACGATTCTTGACGGCGTTACTTTCCATAAGCCCGTCTGGATGGCAGGTCGCGGAGATGTAGATGACAAAACCGTAAACTGGCTGCAGTTCGGTGTCGCCTCTACCAACGTGTTTAAAGAGGATGCCGTATTCTACACCAATGTTGGATATCTCAACCTTGACAGCGATTCCGCGCTGGTGTTTGAAAAGGGGGGCGATTTCTCAAGTACGGTCAATTTCTGCAACGGCACCTTGATTGTGAAAGGTGGTAAAGTGACTGCGGTAACTGGCAATGGTCTCTATTTGAGGAAGGGTTCGATACGCCTTGAGACGAAGGGTAATCAGATAACGCTTCGCGGACGCAGCGTGCGCAAGGCGGAATTTCTGGTCGATTATGCCGTCACCAACCGGTATCTGGAATTCGATACCGATTATCCGCAGATATATATGAACGGGACGGTACAGCATTGTACAACGTTCAGAGCGACTTCCGGCTCTAAGATTTGGGGCGGCGAAGGGCCTGCAAAGTTGATAGTCTCTGACGGTTCCGGCACTGAAGACACTTCATATATGTATGGCGGCATTGAAGGGAATGTAAGTTTAGTGCAGGCTACGGCCAATACATTCAGCATTTATTCCGACAGTAAATCCACCGGCGATCTTGAGGTCCGGAAAGGGACTCTGAATCTTGGCATAACCTATAAGAAAGACGGTATCACAATAGATTCGACCGGAGCCTGGCGCAACGGCACGAACATTGTCGTGCGCGGCACGGGCAAGCTGAAGACTTCCGCCGCGAATCAGTTCAACCGCGAACATACGGTCATGAAGTTGTCGGAGGACGGAGTCGTCGAAATTCCGGAAGGTGTTATGCAGGTTGTTCGTGAACTGCATGTTGACGGTGTTCGTGTTCCGGGTGGAGTCTACGGGGGTGCAGGAGCACCGAATTCTGCGAACAAGGCCTATGCCAAGCATTTTGCCGGAGCGGGAATATTAAAGACTTTCTGCGGCATGACAATAGTGGTGCGGTAATGCCGAATTGAGGGGACACCCTTATCTCGGCCATTCCTGTCATGCCCATTTTCACCCTGCCGCTTGCCCGCTCTTGCCCATTACATTGCTGTGCTTGAAGGCTCGATGGTCGTGCCCTACTTCAAGGGCGGAGGAAAGTCATGGAGATTGCAGGTCGCCCAGTTCGCAGGCACTCACTGTAGGATGTGATTTTATCTGAACAGTCGATTACTGATAAATAATGAGGCTTCGTGCATGAGTGTGGGTCGGTTCATGCAATGAAATGATTGTTAGAGTGCTTGAAGCCCCCACCCTGTGGGTACTGGTGCGTTGTGAACAGGCGGCCG
>SUVZ01000084.1 GCA_015061765.1 Lentisphaerota bacterium | reverse complement strand
GCAGGTCAGACCAGCGTTGCAATGTTTGCGGCTGGTTCTTCCACGTTAACCCGACTTTCGCAACCCACACTTATGCACGAAGCCTCCATAATCTTCAACTGTGCCTGTCGGCAGCGATCCGTCATTCCGCTTATTCACGGTTGAGGTGGCGTTGTCGTAAGGGGGCAGGAGAATGTTGCCAATATCCAGTGTTGCCAGTACCAATTTTCAATGCCAATGTGGCTTTACTCTTTACTCTTCACCAAATCCACAAATTGGCAACACTATCACACAGTCAACATTAGCCGGAAATTCTCCCGTATTACAAGTGTGAGAATTAGTCCGAACCTAATTCTCATTCTGATGTCCATTCATTCATACTGTATTTTCGGGAAAATATATCGATCATATCGTTGTTTCTGTGCGGATGTAATGATATAATATCCGCATGAAAACAACGATAGAAAGGCTCATGCGGAAAGAGGTGTCAAAAGGGATGCCTCTTGTTCGCGCAGAGGTTATCAAGCGTGGACTGCGCGGAAATACGCTTTCTGAAATGGCGGCGCGAGGTGTTGTTTATCGTGTTGCCAGAGGTGTCTATGTTCCGGCAGGTGGTTCGTGTTCGGAATATCTTGATTATGAAACTGCTGCTAAAGTTGTCCCTAACGGTGTTTTTACGCTGAACTCTGCGCTGCGCATACATGATCTTACTGATGAAAATCCTATGCGAATGACCATGGCCATCTCCTCAAACTCTCATGCCCCCAAAACCACTCTCCCAGTTGATTTTGTTTACATGAAAAAAGAACTGCTGTCGGAAGATGTTGAGGAATTTACGCCAAACGGCATTATGTTCCGGGTGTTCTCGGTAGAGCGGACCATTGTGGAATGTTTCAAGGCTCGTAAGCGAATGGGAATCAACATCTGCGTGGCATCGCTTGATGAGGCGATGGCAAAACGGAGAATTGACCGGAAACGGCTATGGGATGTCATGAGCCGTTGTAGAATGACACGTATAATGTCACCTTATCTGGAGGGACGGGTATGAAGACGAAACATCTTACGAATTTTGGGGATTCGGTCAGAGCCCGGTTGTTGGCAATTGCCCAAAAGGAAAACATACAGCTTGAATATCTGCTTCTCCGCTATGCTCTTGAAAGATTTCTCTGAAGAGGAGATGGATGGATAGCGTGTCTTGAGGTTATCGATAAGGCGGTGGCTCTTCAGCAGTCGGCGACAATTCGTCGTTCCGCTTCTTCCCGGTTGAAGTTGCATTGCCGTAAGGCGGCGGATTGCGGCGCGTTGGGGACAACATCCTGTGCGGCAAAAAATGCCGCCGCCACTAATTGAGAATATGCTTCGGACTAATTCTCACGAAGTACAGTTCTCTGCGGGATCTAATCTGATTTCTGTCACGCAGATGGAGATTATGGTAAAATGGCGGCATTTTCAAAGGTTGGAAATGTCGCCTATTGGGTGTCATGCATGGAAGAACAGTCCGTCATAGAACTTGAGCATGTCGACGCAGGATATCCCGGCGTCAAGATATTGCAGGATGTAAGCTTTTCGGTGGAGAAAGGCGAGATATTCGTATTACTTGGCGGTTCTGGGTGCGGGAAATCTACGATCATGCGTCATATGATAGGGCTCAATGCGGTGATGGGCGGAACGCTTAGCGTGCTTGGCTTGGAGATGAACCGCAGGAACCGCGACAAGATCCTGCGGCGGATAGGAGTGATGTACCAGAGCGGAGCCCTGTTTGGCAGCATGACGTGTCTTCAGAACGTGATGCTGCCGATGGAGGAGTTCACAAAGCTCAGACGGAAGGAGCGGATTGTCAGGGCTCGAGAACTGTTGTCGCAGGTGGGGTTGGAGGATGCAGAATCGAAAATGCCGGCCGAGATATCGGGCGGCATGAAGAAACGCGTCGCAATCGCCCGTGCGCTGGCGCTTGATCCGGAGATCATCTTTCTTGACGAGCCGAGCGCAGGGCTTGATCCGATTACGTCTAGCGCATTGGATGACCTGATTCTGCAGATTCGAAAGGAGCGAGGGACGACGTTTGTGGTCGTCACTCATGAACTTCCGAGCATTTTCAAGATTGCAGACCGCTGTGCAATGTTTGACAAGGCGCGTCATGGAATGATCGCAATAGGCTCGCCAACGGAGTTGCGCGATTCGTCGGACGACGATTTTGTTCGTAGGTTCTTTGCCCGCGGTGAAGAGCATAGGATCTGACACCACCCACTACCATCTACCACCCACCCACTACCATCTACCAATCATCCACTATCATGAACAACGAAGCTAATTTTGCAAAGATAGGCGCGTTTATCCTGCTTGGATTCGTCTTGATAATCGGTACGCTCGTGTACCTCGGCGGTATGGGCGGCAGGGAGAAGTATTTCTATGTCGAGACTTACTTTCCTACCAGCGTCAGCGGTCTGGATGTCGGCAGTGAAGTGAATTACCGAGGCGTGAAGATTGGTTCTGTGAAGAAGATATCATTCATCTCTGCTGAATACGACAACGTGTCGCCGAAGGATGGACACCACATCTACGTGCTCATGGCTCTTGATTCCGAACGGTGCAGGCGGAGTCAGAACGAGACGCCGGAGAAGACGATGGCGAGAATGATTTCAAACGGTCTTCACGCCACGGTGACGGCTTCCGGGATAACCGGTCTCTCCCGCATTGAGATGAATTTCCCGAAAACGGAGATCCCGGACATTAAGCTTACGTGGAAACCGCGCAACCTCTTCATTCATCCGGCTCCTTCGATACTCGATAGCGCCGCCGACAGCCTCACCAAGGTTATCGGGCAATTGAACCAGATGGATCTTGTTGTTGCATTGAGCAATGTCGTAAGGGCGGCAAAAAGCGCCGGAGACGTATGTGAAACCGTGAACACTCTCGTCGATTCTGAACGCGACCGTGTCGGGCGCATGCTGGAGAACCTTGATGGCGCGACTTCTTCACTGCGTGCATTTGCAGAAACGATCAGCGACAATCCCTCGTTGTTGATACGCCCGCGCGATGCCAGTCCGTTGCCTGAGACCGCTACCACCTATTGATCATATGCGTGAAATGCAATTGGTGAAATGCAATTCTACCGTCAATTTTGACAGGTAAACTGTTTTATGATAAAATAAACGAAATTTTTTCTTATTGGAGAGGTGAAATAATGAGAGAAGTGAATGGAAATTTGGAAGCGAAAGGCATGAAGATTGCCTTGATCGCCAGCCGCTTCAATTCTTTTCTTGTTGAGCAGTTGGTGAAGGGGGCTGTCGATGCTTTTGTTCGGCTTGGTGGAGACGAGAAGAACCTGATTCTTGTCCGCGTGCCAGGCGCATATGAATTGCCTGTTGTGGCAAAAACGCTTGCAAAGTCGAAGAAATATGATGCTATTGTCGCCATGGGCGCAGTGGTTCAGGGCGCGACTGCGCATGCCGGTCTTATCAACGAAACGACTGCCCGTGCATTCACCGAGATTGCGTTGGAGACAGGCGTGCCGGTGACGGATGGAGTTGTGAACGCTGAAAATCTGGAACAGGCCGTGGAAAGGTGCGGCACAAAACAGGGAAACAAAGGTTTTTCGGCCATGCAGGCCGCAATTGAAACAGTAAATGTCTTGAAAGGACTATAATTATGGCGAAGAAGGTTAAAAAGGTCGCGTTTCTTACAGCAGGTGGATTGGCTCCGTGTCTTTCGAGCTCAATCGGCTTCCTGATCGACGAATATACGAAGAAGGCTCCGGACGTTGAACTGATTGGATACCTTGATGGTTACATGGGGCTTCTCAAGGGAGAGTCCATTGCAGTCACCCCTGAGGTCCGCAAGAACGCTCTCAAGCTCACGAAGCATGGCGGCAGCCCGATCGGCAACAGCCGCGTGAAGCTCACGAACGTGAAGGATTGCGTCAAGCGCGGTCTCGTCAAGGAGGGCGAGGATCCGCTCAAGGTCGCCGCAGATCAGCTCGTCAAGGATGGTGTTGACGTGCTTCACACGATTGGCGGAGACGATACCAACACGACAGCCGCCGACCTCGCGGCCTATCTCGCGAAGAACAACTACGAGCTTATTGTGGTAGGGCTGCCGAAGACCGTCGATAACGACGTCTATCCGATCAAGCAGTCCCTTGGAGCCTACACGGCCGCCGAAGAGGGCGCAAAGTATTTCTGGAACGTCGTCAAGGAGGGCAGCGCCTCTCCCCGTTCTCTCGTCATCCATGAGGTGATGGGACGCAACTGCGGATGGCTCACCGCGTTCACCGGCATCTACTACCGCAAGATGCTCCGCTCCGTCAGGGCGAACCTCGTGCCGTCTTTTGGATGGTCCAAGGAGATGCTTGATATCAATTCCGTGTATGTTCCGGAGTCCAAGATCGATTTCGCAGCCGAGGCCCGTCGTCTCAAGGAAGTGATGGACAAGCTTGGCCGCGTGAACATCTTTGTTTCCGAAGGCGCATGCGTGAAGGAGATCATCGCTGAAATGCGCAAGCGCGGCGAAGAGGTCCCTGTGGATGCGTTTGGCCATCCTAGGCTCGACAAGGTGAATGTCGGTCAGTATTTCGCAAAGCGCTTCGGCGAGCTTCTCGGCGCAGAGAAGACCCAGGTGTTCAAGAGCGGCTACTTTGCGCGCTCTGCGGCGCCCTGCAAGAAGGATCTGGAGCTCATACAGAAGTGCTGCGAGCTGGCGGTCAGGTCCGCTCTTGACGGCGTCGGCGGCGTCGTCGGCAAGGACGAGGATGATTCCAACACAATCCGCGCCTGCGAATTCGATCGCGTGAAGGGCGGCAAGCCGTTCAACGTGCGCAACAGCCGCTTCCGCAAGATGCTTCGCGAAATCGGCCAGCCGCGCGTCCGCAAGACCCGTATAGTCAAGAAATAAAAGCGGGGGTTCAGACATGGCAAAGATTGGGAAAGGTGTTGTCGTTGAATTTGATTTCGCGGTCTTGAACGGTGCGGATCTGCTTTTTGACATTGCTTCCGGCATACTGAAGGGGTATGGGGTCGCGCTCGATGCAAGACTTGAGGCTCTCCACCTTGCCGGTGGAAACTATCAGGGTGCGCTCGCGGAACTCTTCGCGAAGGTTGGATGTGATGCGGATCCTGCTGCTGTTGCGGCAGAGTTGAATGCAGCGTTCAACTCTGAGGTTGCCGCCAAGAGCGCATCTGCGGTCACGCCGGCGTTCAAGAACTTCATAAAGGCGCTGCAGGAGAAGGGCGTAAAGGTTGTCGTCTCGACACGAGGCGATGCGGCAGCTCTCGCTGGGGCCATTGGCGATTCTGAGATTGTTGTTCACGCAGAGACGTCCTCTACGTACGGCAGTTGCAAGTGGGATGCCTGGAAACGCGCTTGCCGCCTCAATGGCCTGCATGAGATGCTTACAACCGCCGTCACTGGATCGGGATTCGGCGTCCGTGCGGCTCTTGTAGCAGGAATGAGCGCTCTTGGCGTGGTCAACAAGCGTGTCGAGTGGCAGGACTTCGGCGGTGCGGATGATGTTGTCGATGTGCTCGACAGGAAGGCCGCAGATATCGTGCTCAAGATGCTGAAGGTCGACTGATGACCGGTATTGAAAGGCTTCATGACATAATGACCCGTCTTCGTAATCCGGAGACGGGTTGTCCTTGGGATAGGGTGCAGACGCTTGAGACGCTTAAGCCATGCGTGCTGGAGGAGACGTATGAGCTCCTTGCGGCAATGGGCCGTCCTGAGGACAGGGATAACCACATTGAAGAGCTTGGTGACGTCCTCCTTCAGGTGATGTTCCAGTGTGTGATGGCTGAGGAGAAGGGTGATTTCACCTTTGACGATGTCGCCAACGCCATATCAGATAAGCTTGTACGCCGTCACCCGCATGTGTTTGGCGATACGGTCGCAAAGGATCCTGCTACCGTTCTCAGGAATTGGGAGCAGATCAAACAGCAGGAGCATAAGAAGGAGCTGCGCCACTCGGCGCTTGATGGAGTCCCGGCAACGCTGCCCGCGCTTCTCAAGGCGCAGCGGACGCAGGAGAAGGCTTCGCGTGTGGGGTTCGACTGGAAGGACGCAAAAGGTCCGC
This sequence comes from Lentisphaerota bacterium, assembly GCA_015061765.1. The sequence continues at coordinate 5,866 of SUVZ01000084.1, read as the reverse complement.
TTGAAAAAATCAAGGAAGAGCTCGGTGAACTGGAGGAGGCGGTGTCAGCCTCTGCTGACACGTCGCTTGATCCGCATGTAAAGGAGGAGTTGGGCGATCTCATATTCGCCGTAACGAACCTTGCGCGTCACCTGAAGGCAGATGCCGAGTCGGCTCTTGAGAACACGACCTCAAAGTTCTCGCGTCGCTTCCGTTCCGTCGAGGCCGGCGCCAAGGCTCGTGGACGCAACCTCAAGGACATGACTCTCGAAGAGATGGATGCCCTTTGGGAAGAGGCTAAATCTGCTGAGGCCTGATTTAGAATAGTACAGCTATCGTAATCAATGTGAGATGGCTGACGGTATGCAGAGGCGACATTGGCCAATCGTGACAGATGGATGAGAAAATCCTCATGCTGTCAGCAAAGAGAAACGTATGGCAATGAATAGATTAGCTTATGCAGTCACGGCATTTAGGTGCGCAGTTCTGCACGCCAATGCCTCAATAACTGAATTAAGGATTGACCTTCCGTAGCAGGGAGATGTCAAGGTGCAGACTGTCGATCCTAATGGGGAACGAAAGGTTTCGCTTCCCTTTGACGTTCCTGTATCCGACATTCAGCAGATACGGCGTCCGGACCATCAGCAGCGTTTTTGGAGCGCACTTTTGACGGCAGTTGGACGATCATCATGAATCTTGGATATGCCCCGGTTCGCATACAGGGAACAGGGGTCCCCCCGCAGTTCTTAATTCCTTAAAATGATCCCGAAAAATATCCTAAAGTGCTAGGTCAAATGTGGAAAGCTGGGTTATGCCCATTGAGAATCAGTCCGAACAATATTCTCATTTTGATTCGATTCTTGACTATCGATTGGTCTTAATTTATAATACGCGCCAATTTTTTTTTAGGGAGTTCTTGAGGCTTCCGTTATCAGAGAATAAATAGAAAGAGACCGGAAATTTATGAAGTCAGGTTGGAGATGGTATGGTGCGGATGATGCGATTTCCCTCAAAGAGATTCGTCAGGCCGGAGTCACTGATGTTGTTGCTGCGCTTTATCGCCGCAAAGCAGGCGAGATTTGGCCTGTGGAGGAAATCAAATCGCAGGCTGACGCCGTTCGCGCGGCAGGCATGGAGTGGAGCGTAGTCGAGTCTGTTCCTGTACATGAGGACATCAAGAAGCATTCAGGCGACTGGAAAACCTATCTTGAGAACTACAAGCAGACGATACGCAACCTTTCAGAGTGCGGAATCCGTACCGTGTGCTACAATTTCATGCCGATTCTTGATTGGACGCGCAGCAATCTCAACTATGTTCTGGCTGATGGCTCCGATGTCCTTTGCTACAACCATACGGAAGTGGCGGCATTCGATCTTTTTGCCTTGAAGCGTCCCGGTGCCGAGAATGAGTATGATGAGGAGCTCAAGGATCGCGCCCGTTTCTTCTGGGACAAGCTTCCTACCATTGAGCGTATGCGCATCAGCAACTCCATTTTGCTCGGTCTGCCGGGGACGGTGGATGATCTTACTCCGTCGCAGTTCCTTGAGCAGCTTGAAGCCTACAGGGATATCGACGATACGACGCTCCGCAAACACATGTACGACTTCCTCAACGAGCTTACTCCTGTGCTGGATGAGACGGGTGTCAACATGGCCATACATCCGGATGATCCACCCCGTCCGATATTTGGCTTGCCTCGCATTCTCTCGAATGCCGACGACATCCGTCAGATGTACAGGGAATGTCCGTCTTCCCACATCGGTCTCACACTCTGCACGGGTTCACTAGGCGGTGGAATTGAGAATGATGAGGTTGCCATATTCAAGGAGTTCGCGGAGCGTATCTATTTCTGCCACTTCCGCAACATCCAGCATGAGGCGCCCGGGATTTTCCGCGAATCCGAGAGCCATCTTGTCGGCAAGGTGGACATGATTAATCTCATGAAGGCCTTGTTCGCGGAGGAGAGGCGCCGAGGTGAAGATATCGTCGTGCGTCCTGATCATGGCCGTCACATGGAGATAGACCGTGCCCGCAAGTGTTACAGCGGCTATGACTACGGCGGTCGCCTTGTGGGACTTGCCGAGTTGCGCGGATTGGCGTTCGCCATCACCCATGGCGCGTGCTGAGGCACGTATTCCCGGGCATTCTCCGCAATGAGCAAGAAGAGATATGCGCCGCGGATACCGCGGAGGGCAAACGGGTTCCGCGCGCAGGATCTCAAGGCTGTGCCTCGTGGCGCATGGTGGATCAAGGGTTGGCTGAAAGGCATTGAGGAAATGCGAATCGGCGCCCGCGCAGGACGCGGCAGGGTGTATGCCGAACAGGGGCAAGTGTCGTCTCTTTCTGTTTCGGGAACGCATGTTGAAGCCGTTGTACTTGGTGCGAGGCCGGACCCGTACATCGTGAAACTTGATTTTGCTCCGTTGGAATCGTTAAAGGGATGTTCGCTCCCGGATATCTGCGAACGGATTGGAGCAATGGGCGTCGGGCGCATTCTCGCCGGCGAGATGCCGACTTCAATCGATGAGCTCTTTGCTTTGGAGGATGTTCCTCTGTATCCGACGCTTGGGCGCGACCGCTTTTGGTGCAGTTGCCCGGACTGGTCGAAGCCGTGCAAACATATTGCCGCCGTCCTGTATCTTCTTGGAGATGTGATGGTGCGTGATCCGTCGCTTCTGCTGCGCCTCCGGGGGATTGATCTGTCAGATGAAGATTCTGCACAGGAACAACAGGCATTGCCGCTCTGGAGAGGATCCGAGAAGTTGAGTGATTTTGTCTCTCGCATCTACCGACGGGTGTCGCGGTAGACTTAGAATGAGGCAGGCTTGGTTGATGATGGAATTAATATTCCGCCTATGGTAGAATAACAGGACATTGAATCTTATGGCTACATACGCATGGTCCATATTCCCGGATGAGTGGAAGGCGCTTTTGAAAGAGCGTGGGTTGCGTCCGTTCCGCGCAGATCAGATTCTGCAGTCTCTCTATCGCGACTACATCACGGACTGGGATCAGGCCACAACGCTTCCGAAGGATTTTCGGGAAACTCTGAAGGTGGAGTTTCCCATCGTCCCTGCGGAGGAGGTCGCTTGCGATACAGCTCCGGACGGAACGAAGAAACTTCTTCTTAAGATGTCGGACGGTGAACTTGTCGAGACCGTGATCATTCCCGTGTTCGGCAAGAGTCCCGACGGCGGCAAAGAGACCGTGCGTCTTACGCAGTGCGTTTCGACTCAGATCGGATGCGCGATGGGATGCGCGTTCTGCGCGAGCGGCTCCAAGGGAATCGTCCGTTCGCTTCGTGCGGACGAGATTGTCGCCGAGGTTATGGCCGCGCGCAAGTACGGCACGCTCACCAATCTTGTCGTGATGGGGATGGGCGAGCCGTTCGCGAACTACGACGAGACCATGCGCGCGCTCAAGCTCATAAACGCGGGACGCGGTCCAAACCTTGGCGCCCGGCACATAACGCTTTCGACGTGCGGGATTGTTCCGGGCTTTGCGCGTCTTGCCGACGAGGGGCTCCAGTTCGAGCTTTCCGTATCTCTCCATGCACCGAACGACGCCTTGCGCGACGAACTCATGCCCGTGAACCGCAAGTGGCCGCTGGCTGAACTGCTTGCCGCCTGCCGAGACTATACTCTTAAGACGAAGCGCATAATCACTTTCGAGTACACAGTGATAAAGGGGGTGAACGATTCCCGTGCCTGTGCGGAGGAGTTGGCCAAGCGTGTCAAGGAGGTCCCGATGGCGAAGGTGAACCTAATTCCGCTTTCGCCAGTGGACCATCGCCCCGATTTCAAGACGCCGCCGGAATCGACGATGCTCATGTTCCTTGACGTGCTCATGAAGAACCGCGTCCAGACCATGATCCGCCGTTCCCGCGGCAAGGAGAGCCAGGCGGCCTGCGGCCAGCTCCGTCTGCGGACGATGCCTGCCAATAAGTGACGCGCATCCGGTCAGCCTTTCTTCTTTCTGTGTATGGCATCGAGCGCGGCGGCAAGGCGTTCGCGCTTCTTCATCTGCGTTTCCAGCGGAGACTCCCCGAAGAGATCCGGTTGACTGTCGCCCGGACTGTCCGTGAAGTTCGACACGCCGAAGCCGATCAGGCGCACTGTCCGGCACGTGCCCGGCGGCCATTCGCGGTCGAAAAGCTCCAATACAAGATGGCGGAAGGAAATGTCATCCCTTGCCGGTCGCTTAAACGAGGCCTGACGGGTTATGGTGTTGAACATCCCGTCGCGCAGCTTCAGCTTTGCGGTCTTAGCCCAGCGCTCTTCCGTCCGGAATCGCCGTCCGACATCATCCACCAGTTCAAGGAGGACGCTTCTGACTTCATCCCTGTGCGCTTCATCGAAGGGGAATGTGTGTTCGCGCGATACGGACTTCTCGACTTCGCCGTCGCTGGCGACGGAAGAGAAATCTATTCCGGATGCGTGGTTGCGGATTGACTCGGCTGCGGCATCGCCCAGGATCTGGACCAGGAAACGGGGATCGGCGTTCTGTATGTCGGCGCAGAGGCGAAATCCGTAGCGTTCAAGAAGGACAGCCGTTTTGCCGCCGACGCCCCAGAGTGTCTTCACGGATTTCGGTGCGAGAAATTCGCGTATGCGGTCCGGATCGAACGGCATTGCGAAAAGCCCGTCCGGCTTGTTCTGCTCGGACGCTATCTTTGCGAGCAGACGGTTCGGGGCCAGTCCGACTGAGCATGTCACTCCGCATGCGGCCTTGATGTCTGCACGAAGACTTTCCGCCAGGTTGACCATGCCTCCGAAAAGATGCGCAGTGCCTGTGATGTCCAGAAAGGCTTCATCCACCGATACGCCCTCAACGAACGGGGAGTATCTGGAGAATATCTCGAAAGCCTTGGCCGAAACCTCGCTGTAAACGCTCATGCGAGGTTTTACGAAAATCCCGTGCGGACACTTCTCGTATGCGGTACGGCTTGGCATGGCTGAACATACGCCAAATCTGCGGGCCTCATATGAACATGTGGACACGACGCCGCGTTCGTGGGGGCCGGACCCTACAATGACGGGTTTGCCACGCCATTCAGGGTGGTCCCGCTGTTCGACCGCAGCGAAAAATGCGTCCATGTCCACATGCAGAACTATCATGGACGGGGATTATATCATATGAGACAAGTGAAACCCGCAGTTCCGCCCAGTTCAATCTTCTCCCGTCATTCATCAGTCATGGAGGTCAATGCATACCGTAAGGTGTTTTTGCGGTCTTTTGAGTGGGCATCGGCGCCGTAGCGCGCCTTGTTCACTTTGCCTGCACTAACTTTATGTCCGGAAAGGCCCGGAAAACGGGGGTTTTTGCGCGCCGCTGAAAAACATCAAATTTTTTTGAAAAATTCGCTTGCATCGGAAACCCACTTTTGATATCTTATTCACCTGTTGCGCCACTTAGGGCGACGCCCGGTGCGACGCGACGGTCGATCTTTGAGAAGCGAACGGTGCTAAAGAACGCGATCCCGCGGTTCCCGGTGAGGGAGCCTTCGGAAGGGACGCGGAACACAATGAACAGATGTGCTTGTTGTGATGCCCGAAACCCCGCGAGGGGTTTCAGAAATTTGAACAAATTCTTTTTCTGAGAGTTTGATTCTGGCTCAGAACGAACGCTGGTAGCGTGGATTAGGCATGCAAGTCGAACGGGATCCGCAAGGTAGCAATACTGAGTGGTGAGAGTGGCGGAAGGGCGAGGAACACGTGAGCAACCTGTCCTTGAGGTGGGGAAAACCGTTGGAAACGACGGCTAATACCGAATGTGGCGCTCCAACACATGTTGGGAACGCTAAAGGGGGCCGCAAGGCTCTCCCTCTTTGAGGGGCTCGCGCATCATCAGCTTGTTGGCGGGGTAACGGCCCACCAAGGCTTACGA
>SUVZ01000083.1 GCA_015061765.1 Lentisphaerota bacterium | reverse complement strand
CGCCGATGCCGTTCCGTGCCTTCCCGCGCAGACCCGATCATGCCATCCGTGTCGCACCAACCGACGACGGCTGCATCATGGTTGCCCATCACTGTGGGAATCCCCCGCTCGCGCAGGATTCTGATTGCCCCCACAGGATCGGGACCATACCCCACCACATCGCCGGCGCAGACCACTTTCTCCGCACCGCACCGTTCCGCATCCGCCAGCACCCTCTCAAGCGCCGCCGGATTTGCATGGATGTCGGATATTATTGCGTATTTCAAATTTCTACGTTCCTTCTGCATTATTTCAAGACAACTTTGTGTCTCTGTTGAACAACTCGTTCATGGGGAGTCTTGAAGTATTTGCTCAATGTCGTCCTGATCGTCGTCTTTGCTCCAGTCGCGCTCGATAGACTCAAACTTGTCAACTAAATCAGGGCGCAGCACGAGGATATGGCTCCAGTCGGACGCCGTGAGCTACGAGAAATCGCACTCGTCCAGATGAAACGCGGCTGGCGACGCAAGAGCATCGCCCAGTCCTCGCCATCCAGTTTCGACCAGTCGCACTTGTCGGCAAAGCGCGGCTGGAACTGCAGAAGCTGCGACCAGTCGCATCCCGCAAGATGTATCCAGTTGTTCTTTTCAGCTGTTGAGTCCATTCCTTATCTCCTTTTCACAATCACAAGTTGGTGCCTTATTCTGACACGAAGCCCTCAAAGTCTGGGCAGCCACGAAATGCCGACGGATCAGAACCGATCATGACGCCTGCAAACGATGATTCATGTCTGCTAAGCCGGTTACAATCCAAGAAAGCCTCATGCTCAAACAAAACCTGCTTGGCATTGTCATCAATCAGCTCCACATCTGATTCCCAAGCCCTCCGCACATCTGATTCCCAAAATCTTCGCAGTGATACCCTTAGCCGACAAAACTTGAATCGCTCCAAAGCGGAGCAACCAGCGAATGCCCTTGTGCATATGCTAAAACCTTCTTCAGTTGGATTCACGTTTGGATGTTTTCCGGAAAGCACCGACTTTATGACTTCTGGGCGCGTTGCCAGACACCGTACTTCAGAAAGCGAAGCACAGTCGGCGAACATGTGCGCAGGTATGCTTGTAGAAATGACTGGAGGCAAAACATGCAGCATGCGGCATCCCGAAAACTGGCATCCGCGCCATGCGTCATCCTTTAGCACAAGGAACCCTTTATCTGGACCGAGACCTGACTCAATGAATCCCAACATCTCACATCCGTCAAATACGCACATTCCGGAAACATCAAGCAGCGGCGGCGGCAGACTGGAGTCCGTTTCGATGTCACCATATCCAAACCGATACTGACTCAAATTCCGGCACGACGCAAACGCACGAGTATGAAGCGAGATTTCCTTTCCGCCTGTAAACACGCACGACAGTTGATTGCACCCCATGAAAGCGCAGAAGCCGACCTCCCTCGGCTCGCTGCGATAATCGCAGGAGTAATCAGGACTTTCCCATCTGAAATCGCTCAGCGTTCTGCTGTGTACGAACGCAAAGTTCGCTATCATATGTACATGTCCGCAGATTACACAGTGCTCCGGCGCGTTCAGGCAATACAGCAGCTTTGATCCATCCGCAGAATACTGGATTCTGTCCGATAGAGCATCGCAACCGTCAAAAGAATTTGAGTGTCTTGAAAGGACAAAGCTGTCAGCCATCCCCGCTACGCTTATGCTACGCAGATTCGGGCAGTGTGCGAAGGCACACCGTCCGATCCTGACATGCTTGTCTCGCAGTTCATCGGGCAGAAGCACATCCCTCAAATCATCTCGTCCTTCAAACGTGTTGGCCGGGATGAAGTAATGCATGATGTCATTCTCCATGCCGACCATCTCAAACTTACGGATGTCTATCCGCTGGAAATGCGTCAACACTTCTTCTTTAAGCCTGTTGGCTCGCTCGTACATATCAACCCGTCCGTGATGTATTTCACGGTCGCCGAATTGATTGACAGCCGCGACTTCGATTCCAGGGAAGGACTCCCCCTCCGTGAACGGAACTCCATCCCCGACCGCACACCAGCATGCCTGCTCGCAGCATCTGAGCGCCATCTGTAAGTCTTGTTCGACCTCCCGCCCCTCCAAGAACGCAGCGGCGAGCTGAATCAAAAGGTCGGAACTCTCAACGCTCGGGGTGAACAGCCAGCGTCCGCCCACCAGATCGCATTCCTCTCTCGGCATATCGAACGCCAGAGAGCAGACGTACTGAAACTCACTCGGCTTGAGTTCCAGCCAGCGAACATCGTTGCCGGCGTCTTCCTTGACGAGAAATTCCGTCTCGTTCATCCCGGCACCTGAAAAGAAGAAATTTGAAATACTGTTCTGCCTGGACTCGGAGTCCATGAAGCCACAATACAACGATCCCGGAACTTTCACACACCGCCAAGCCGTCTGTCCGGCCCAAACAAGGCGTTCAGCACCTTCCCTGACATACAATCTCGACAATTGCCCACATCCGGCAAACGCTTCGCCGTCTATCACTTCAACATGCGCAGGAACTACGAGCGTCTGTATTGTATTGGCCACGTCCAGCGGGTGCCACAATACCCTGTCGAGTGAATCGATATGCCACCCGCCGCAAATCGTACCGTTGCAGCTCAGCTCGCCAAGATCGCCTCCGCTCGGCATTTCGCAATCACGCACAATGCTGCCAGACGAGTATATCTGCCGCCCGTCATATTCTGCAGATGTAACAAGCCTGAAATCTGGCGCTCCTGGTTTCGCCATCGTTTTGTAGTGAATCGTCAGACGGCTGATGTCAAATGCCCCGGACAGCTCGAACTCAAACACAACTGGATCTGTACTGGAGACGACCGCATATCTCACCGCGCAATTTTGCATGTGCCCAAGAGAAGCGTCGATTATTGCACCCTCGCAAACAAGGTTCGCGGCCGAAAGATTGGCATGCTCTGCATCCCCATCTTCAATGTATAGATGATCCAAATCCAGCCACGGAAAACTCGAATTTTCCGGGCATGTCCACGGCAACTCGCTCGCATCCACGCAGGAATCATCAAACGACGCAAATTGCCCGTAGCCTATGCCGTAAGCACAGCGGGCCCATAGTTCAGCGGTATGAAGCACACTTTGTTTCCTTTCTTGTTTATTGGACATCAACGCCTTCAGCATCCGAAGTATCCGATCCCGTACCAGTAGCTTTGTCGCCCCAAAGACTTTCCAGCGTTTTCCGGTCGACAATTACCGGACCCGGTTGGTCTGGGTCGCTCATCCAACCGACCGGCTTTGCATCCTCCTTTCCCGAGAAGAAGTCCGCCGCACTGAACATAGGAACCATTTTGCGCTTTGCTTTTGGATTGTCCATTTTCTCCTTTTTTTATTTCCTGCAATTATATAACGACAGATCCTGTTCATCCTTACCATACAGCATTGTTACTGTTCCGGCGGCAGAAGATATCCGCGCAGTTTTTCCGGTGGGTCGGCCATAATCTTATGCGCTTCCAACAATCCAAGCATTTGCGCGTACACCACCCACTTCGCACACGAGCCGGTGGCATGGTTGTAGCTGAAGTCAATCAGCACCCATGCCAACGCCGCCGAGCGTTTCCTGCCCGTTATGGAATCGTCATCGCGACTCGCGGAGTACAACTCCTGAATTGGCTCATAGGCTTTTTCGAAATATTCGACAGACTCCTTTTCGTCCTTTGCCGCATCGGCTTTCTTGATCCACACAACCGCTTCTAAGACGGCTTTCTTGTCACTGTCGAAAAGGCACTTGTTCGCCTCCTCGAGCGAGAACACCTCATCCTTATCCTTCTTTTCAGCGCAACCCAGTGCAAACATAGAGAAAAGCAGCACCGCCATAATTTTCATAGTCAACTCCTTTTTATTGATAATAATATTGCAAATAGGGTCTTGGAGGATTTTCGGTTTTATTATACATCTCCGGATTGGAGGTTTTCGCCCAACTTCGTTGACCAACTGGCGAGATGTTCGTCCATCTCGCGGCGCTGGCGATACACGTCTATAGTCGTTAAAAGCCATGACTTCCAGTTTCTTACGCGGTGTCCTTCGGCGGCGATGTACTTCCAGACATCATCAACCGCATCAAATACGGCAATCGGGGTGTAAGGCTCCCCGCCTGAGACATCGCACACCTCGTACATCCGCGAATGGAACGGCCCGAACCAGAAGCGGCTGCGAACTACAACCTCACGGCCATATAGGATAACTTCAAACATTGAATTTATCCTATTACAACCGCCGCTACAATATAGGCATGGAACTCACTTCCAGACTTTGACAATCTCTACCCAATCATTGTTGCAACCAAGAAGTTTTTCAATCTTGCGCATCACGTTCTCATACAGTTCGTCTGATTCAAGGCCACAATCGTAGCACATGAAAACAAACTTTCCGGGATATGCGTCGGTCTCGTAGTCGAATCTCTCGCTTTGGCGCTGTTCAACAAGCAATGCCCGACAGAACTGATATGCCTCCCACGAAATGAAGCCACACGTTCTTCCGGGTGCATCACCCGAACGATTGAGAGCGACAATCCCTTTCTTCGTGAAGAGGATGCCGTACTGCCCAGGCTTTTCCTTGTGCTTGCCGAACAATTTGAATCCTCTGGAATCCGAACTGTCCAACAGCATTAAAACATCTGAACGGCTGATGGTCACACGCTTAAGTTCATCGCCTTTTGACAAATGCGTGTTATCCATAACTGTGAATGCGTTTGGGACATCATTTGGATCCCCAAAACATACTCTCGCCGAGTCGCAGAAGTTTGTAAACAGCCCGTCCATTTCTGGCGAATCACCCATGACAACACAGGAGTTCGTCACATGGCGACCATTCTTAAAGTCGGACAGTATGCGTATTATTCCGTCTATATCAATCATCTCCAACTCCTTTGTCATCTATTATCTATCAGTCAAACGCCTCTCCGGCGCTTTCCGGAGTGTGCTCTGCATAATCGAATTCGCTACCTCTGCCTTGAGCGATATACGCAAAATGCAACCTCATTTCGTCAAAGCACCGCCGTAGCTTCTTGTCGGATATGTTCCACAGAAAAATGCTGACCCTGGGACCTTTGGGATATGGATCGCGTTTCCTATCGGAAAACGGGAACACATCTATTCCGTTCTCCAGAGTGTCACCCCAGCGCGGCGATACGGCTATGGACGGCCAAGAGACAAAACCCGCTCCCTTCAGTTCTCCGTCGTATTTGCTGTAGCCGAGAATGCCTTTGGCCGTCACCAATGCGCCCAAAACGCATTCTTTCTTTTCAAGTCCACCGAATAATCCTTTCTTCGTGTTATCAAGTACCGCAATAATGTCGCTCTCGTCAACCGACACGGTTTTCGGTGTGTCACCTTCTGCATAAAGCGTTTTGTCCGTAGCCGTAAACGACCTGCCAGACACCGAAAGCCCTTCGACATCGGGTGCGGCATTTTTCAGCAGCGTCTCACACTTCATCGCGAATGGCGTATCTTCAGGGAAGAACACTCTCCCCGATTTCAGCTGCTGTTCGAACTTTTTCACGACAGCGCGGACCTCGTCCGCGTTTATCTTGACGCCGGAGAATTCGTTCATCCCCGGAAACTCACTGCCACAGTGTTTGTTGTTCTTCATTGTCTTTTCCTTTGATTTTGGATTATTTGTGTTTTAAAATCCTATCCGCTGCGTCAATAGCGATACGGGAACATTCATCAACGGCCTTTCGTGTTCTTGCATGCGCCTCTGCGCTTTCGTAAAGCACAGCGTTTTTACTGGCGACAAGATAGGCGTTCTCAAGGCTCTTGAATATCTGTACAAGTGCGCTCCGCGCCGCATCATACTCGCCTTTGCATTTGATGTAATCCGCATCTTCATCCGGCTTTCTTCCAAAGCCCCTGATTGCATCGCTCAACATCTGCAAACGATTCTTGCGAATGGATATTTCCGCACGGAAAGACACGATAACATCCCAAAGCCCCGTCGTTTCCTTGACTGCAAAATCCCTTAGCGTCGATTCCTGCGGCCATCCGCGCTCAGCCATACGCAAGACATTCTCCCTATGGTTCGCCTCTTCTGCAATCTTCTTTTTACGAGCATTATTCGCAAGTTCCTTCATGTAAGCATCATAACGCGCTTTTGTCAGTGTGGAGATCACAGTCTTGGCAACGGCATTAATCGTTGCCTTAGTCCATGCCACTTTTTTATCGTCGCTCCATGTATCCATTAAATCCCCGCCAGTATAATCATAACCATCCAACGGATAAGCGAAAGGCATCCAGCCGAGCGGTGTCCAGCAAACCGTTTCTCGCCCTACAATATTTATGCCAATGTCATGTTTCCCTAATGGACTGGAAATGCTGACCGTATGGCTTCTGCTCTCCTCCATCAATGAAGGAAACGTGCAAAGAGTCAGTAGCCCAGGAAGAAACTGTACGGACGACGTGGTATCCTTTTCTTCAATAATGTCCGAAACGCAAACTTCCAACGGTATGGAATCGAGAGTATCGTCCACTGTGAATACAATACTTGGAGGCGCCTGCCTCATCAATGCCTCAATCAGTTGAGGTTCTACATTTTTTATAGAGTATTTTCCTCCCAATGGGCCTTTCGCTATCGCTCCCCCTATCTCATGTGTCAACGAAAGTGAAAAACACCCACACATCATTGCGGCGAGCACTGCCGCGCAGACTTGCGCGGCACATGCCCGTGCGGAAACACGAACTTTTATCATGTTACTCCGCCATGATCGCATCGAACGAGACCTTTATTGTCGACGACTTCTCTGGTACGAGCATATCGTCGATTGATGGATCCTCATAGTTTGTTCCAAGCGCCCCAAGAGAGTCGTTGATGGCGTTCAATACATCTGTTATGCTGTCATCTCCTTCTACGACTTTCTTCAGATTGAGGTCGTTGAGAACCATCTGAATCCGTTCCTTTGTCTTGACGATATTCTTCTGTTCCTCGGCAACACGCGTGGCCTTTTTCTCCAACGTGGCGAGCAAGACCCGATTCCGCGCTATCGCACTTTGAAGTGTTGGACGCTTTTCAGCAGCCGCAACAATCTTCTCCTGCGCTTTCTCTTTTGAAAGGGCAAATCCGCGAATCGTCACGGGCCATTTCCCCGCAGCATCAGCTTCCCTGTAGGCACTTTTAGCCTCTTTTAGGAATTGCGCAATGTCTGAGAGTTGAGCCTCCGAATCTGCGATCACACGTTGCGCCTGATTCTTCGCGACAGCGTACTTGTGAGCCTGAACATCAAGACGGCTGGCGTTCTCGGACAACTTCTCAAGTTGCGCCTGGCAGTACTCGATCGGATGAAGCGCCTGATTCTCCGGCGTCCATTCCATATCCTGCCTGATGCGCTCCTTGCGCTGCTGATCCCTGACAATTCGCGGCGTTTTCTCACCGCCCGATGGATCGCCCAGCACAGCCACCTTGTCGAGCATCGCCTCGCGTTGCTCGCGCGGAGCGATAAGAAAACTCAACATGGCAATTATAGCAATTACACCAACCAGTACCAACATACTTTTCATTGAACACCTCTCTCAATTTCCATTCTTAAAGAATCCCCCGCTGCTTAAGAAAGCAGCAACAAGAAACTCTACAACTGCAAGCCCCGTGCCACACACCAATATACCCTGCATTGCACCAATAAAATTATCACCCCAACCCCAATTGACCGCAGGCAAGGAAAACAACATCAAGAATCCTGCGTGAAATACGAACAATTTCGACTTACCATACGCAAGGTGTGCTCCGGTAAATCCAAACAACAAAAAAAACAGCCAAAACAAACCCTTCTTGAACTCATTGCCCAGGCGGCAACCTTGGCCATCCTCTTTTACAAAGGAAATGCCTATAAGCCAATGTATCAACACAAGGGCATACAAACCCCATTTTATTTTTGAAAGTATCCCTGCCTCTATGCCTATCTTTTCTGAGATTATCCCTGCGCCAAACAAGAGCGCAACAAAGACAGTAAACAAGGTCAACTGTGTTACAAACAGTACCCATCTACGAATATATGCATAATGCAATCCAGGCAACCCACCAATCATTCCAAGTGCGAGAAACACTCTACTATTCTTTTCTGAAGCCTTCTCGATTTTGCCTGTTCCATGACACACCGAGCAACGCGTTGTTTTGTCGCAATCAATTACACCATCACCTCCGCATCTCCAACACGTGAACTTTTTATTGGTATAATCCCCATGACAATTTGGACAGTGAACCCAGTCTCCATATTTGTCTTTTACATAACCGGGTTTTCTATCCCATCCCTTAGTGCAAACAGGACATGCGTATCCATAACTTCCACAGGTAGGACACTTTATTCTGCCACTTCCTTTACAGATAGAGCATGTAACTTGACCCGTGCCATGACAATGAGAACATTTTACTTTCTTCATGATTACTCCTCCCACCTTTCGTTTACCAGTTTTCCGCCATTACAGCATTTGCCATGTCTTTGACCTCGCGCGGCGTAAGGCCAATCGTATTCTTAGCCAGATTCTGATCATTCATCGTCATGACTTTGTCCAGCCAATAGCGATGATAGGAGAAGGTGTTGTTATATCTGCGAATCCTCCCGCTTGCCGTAGCAGTACGGTTCCAATTTTCATGCGTAGCATCAACATGTTCATGATACGCATACGACACAAACCACGCCGCCCCCATCTTGCCTAAAAACTCACCGCCATAAAAGGGATATGCGTGGGATGTCCCCCTCGCGGATCCTGGGCCTGTCGTTCTCATTTTTCTTTCCGTTCCTTCTGCCCCTTGTTTCGATTGCGGCAAAAGAAAGAGGGCGCGATCCTCTGCCGCAGTTCAGGTGAGGCTGTAGGATGCCCTGTAAGAACCACGGAAAGAAGATGCGCCCAAAGGGCGCATTCTCCACTCCGTTCCGGCTCTTACAGTTGAAACTTCCTACATTTCACCTGAGCCAAAACGATGCGTCGAACGCAAAGTCTCGAATTGTCTAGCGCGTATTATAGCACAACCATCGCCCAATTTAGGCGGTAATTTGCAAAAATCGCCAGCCGCATCGCGACCTTGAGTCTTCTTCCGTGGGAAGGACTGACCTTGCCTCTATCTCATACTGCAAAGTTCGGGCCGCAATCTTTCGCGGAAATCAATAAATTCGCGTGCGAGGATCGTCGTGCCGCGTTGCATTTATCTCGTCCAATTCTTTCTGCCATTCGCGTGCGCGCTCCTTCCGTCTCGTCTTGCGCAATTCCTCGCGGGTCGGCGGGCCGCGAAACGCGACATCCCCGCCAACACCATTGGCAAGTCCGTCAAAGTGCCCAATGCATTTGCGAATACGGTAGTCTTCGTCGAGGTTCGCAAAATTGAGATAGGCATCGCCCTCGAGAATATAGTTCACCTTGTTTTTTTGATACCCTGCCGCAGTCAAGTTGTTCAAGACGCAGCCTTTCAGTCGCACGACGGCGTTCGACGACCCCGAAATATCCGCGTCAAGCCGCCCCGGGCCGATTATGCGGTATTCACCCGGTTCAAGCACCATCGGTTTCTTGAACAAAACCGTCTTGCCGTTCAAGCGAATGACGACACCGTCCACGGTGTTTGTTTGCGTCACTATGCGGTAACCCCTGCGGCCTGAAACGGGATGCTCATACGGCACAGACTCCCTTTCCACGCTGACGATCGGTTCGTGCGAGCGCATCAACCACCACATCCACTCTTCACCCCCATATCGCCTGTACAGCATGACAAAAGCGGCGGCCGACAATCCTGCCAAAAGCAGCACCGACAGTCCAATTCCCAACCGCCGCGACTGGTTCCGTCTCTGTATCGCCTTGACGAAGGCGGCGACTGACGGATAGCGACGATCTGGAATGGATGACGTCGCACGCTCAATGATTCGCACCCATGCTTTCGGCGGCTTGCCGCCGAAGCACCTGTCGGCCAATACGCCGAGCGCATGAATGTCAGATGCGACGGACGCCTCCCCTCGCTCCATCTGCTCCGGCGCGCCGTAGCCGGGCGTGCCGACGCCGCCAACTGTAAGATCCGATGTCGAACGCCCGACGCCCGATGTCGCAACATCCTTTACAAGGCCGAGATCGGCGAGGACGGGAACGGCATCCCGTTGAGGCACGGCCGGAGTCCGCACCCTACCGATGCGCCAGAGGATATTGGACGGCTTTATGTCGCGATGGACGATTCCACGGACGTGAAGTTCGGCGACGGCCTCGCAAATCTGCCGCAGGAAGCGCACGACTTCCCTGTCACCGGACGGCAGATCGCCCGGCTCAAGGAGTTCCATGACGAGATAACCGCATCCATTCGCTTCGCCGTATTCAAGAAACTGCGGAAACGACGCGGACTTCAATTCCGAAAGCAGTTTCGCCTCGCGCATGAAGCGTTCCCTTGCACGCGGCTCGTCGCGGACAAGTACCTTTAGGGCGGCGGATGTTCCGAGCGAAACATGTACCACGCGATACACCTCGCCGTTCCCGCCTTTGCCGAGAAAGGCCGTCACGCGCCAGCTGCCGAACACTATGCCGTCCGGGAACGACGCGCCCGTCGGCATCCGCTCGTGGGAGGAAAGAATTCCCTCTATCTCGTCCACTCCGAGACTCATATATTCCCCGCCTTTTCAAGCGCTGCCACAATCTTCTGAAGGCGCGGCATCATCCTGTTTTTAATCAGGTAAACGCCATTGCACGTGATCCCGAACGCGGCGGCGACAGCCTCCGGCTTCTCGCCGTTCACCACCACGCGCAGGAACACCTGCCTCGTGCGGGATTGAATCGACTCGTCGCTCATCAGCTGCTGGAGCGCGATTTCAACAAGCGTTACGCGCCAGGATTGTTCGTCGTCGCCTTGGATTACGCCTTGCGATACGCTCGGCGATCGCGCCCTACCACCGTTCGCCATGCATTGCGGCACGTCGCCCCGCGACCGTCGCATTTCATCGGCAATCTCCGCCTGTCGCTGTTCCTTGTGGAGCTGCCGAAGCGCCTTGTTGCGGAGGATGCCCGTCAGGTAGTTGTGGAAATATCCTTTTTCTTCCGGCACATAACGGTAAGACGGCAACGCCGTACAGACGGCGATCAGCGTTTCTTGTATCACGTCATCGGCATCAAGTGACGGGAAACGTTCACGCATGAACGCTTCCATCATGGGACGATAGCGTGTAACGAACTCTACCCAGCGCGCATGTTGAGAATCATTCGCAAGGTCACGCAGGAGCGTTGTCGATGTCGCAGGTATGCTTGCCATGGATAATCGCTCAGTCTTTTGCCAACGCCTCACCTGCGGCGCGGACGGCGTTGCGGACGCAGTTTTCGCAACTGCAAAGAACCCGCGTGTCGCCCCACTTCACCAGCACACTGCCTGCGGCGTGCTTGGGGAACAAAAGGGTCAGAGCTTATTGATACAGCTCTATTGATACAGTAACTCATGCTAGCTTGTACTCCTGCCTCTACGCGACGCATCAGCGCAACCGCGCGGTCCTTCTCCTCGTCGTCAAGGAAGAATGCACGGTGCGCAAGCCGACTGACAAGGTGATAGCACCTGTTCTGCTCGATAACCCTGTTCTTTCTCATGCGGGCATTATACCAAAAACTCGGCTACTGTATCAATTTTACTGTATCAATAAGCTCTGACCCTTCATTCCCTTCATTCCCCTGACCCCTCATTCCCCGTACGCAGAATTAGCCCCCACACACGTCGCCGCAATCGCAGCAACGCAAAGCATCATCAGTTTCTTTATCACTTTCGTGTTCCTTTCAAATCCTGTTAATCGTGTTAATCCTGTCTACTTACCAATGTGCTTCTTTCACGACACCCACGCGGCGGATTCTATTATTCACCGAGACATCACAAAATCGCTGCGGTTCGATCAACTCAAACCGCAGCGATTTTTTATCTCTATGTTTTAATAACATTTCAAGATAACGTTTA
>SUVZ01000082.1 GCA_015061765.1 Lentisphaerota bacterium | reverse complement strand
CTACCGAAATAAATGAGAATTTTCCAATTCTTTCATCCGCAACGGAAATGACAATAGACCCTTGAAGGAAAAATAACCCACTTGATGTGGGGATCCTTCAAAAAGCGAGATAAATTTAAAAGAAACAGTAAATGTTTAATTATTGTCTCTATACGCATGTATTCCCGGAGCAATGCCGCATACATGAAGTTCTCTATTGACAGGCGAAAACTCCTCATTCCACTCAACATAACATACTGTCTGCCAGCCTTCCCCACGGCTCCAACAAACTCCTTTATAGCCAAATCTATGCTCGAATCCGATTCCGCCTCCGCACTATTTCGGTTCGATATTTCTGTTGTATTTGCTGTTGTTATTTCGGTTGGTGACCGGCTGTCGGTCATTGCAGTCTCTTACTGTCGGTCATTGTGATGATGTCCTGCCGTCGGTCGCTGTGCATAACTTTTGACGAGCAACCGCCGCCATTCTTCCCAATTTCACGAGAAATATTCAATTTATAGAGGCGGTTGCAAAACCTCGTGCATGGGAGGGGGAATTAAAAACACAAGATCACTTGCAATCGTTTCAGCATCAATAAGCTCCACCGGCACATATTCGCGCCTTTCAGAAGACACTTTTGGAACAACAACAGCAGAACTAGGATTGTTTGTTTCTCTAAACAATGTTGGCGTATCAGCCAATTTTCTGCGTCCTGGATCTGGAGCTGCCAATCGATCGGCTTTACAAGCTTCTATCCGCTGCATAGCCAATGGCATTTTTCTTAACACCGCTGGCGAAACATTTTTAAGCCACAAGCAATAACGAGGCTTTTTTAGAGTTATTGCTTACGCTACGGGGATATTTGGAGATTTCTGGAAAGAAACTTCCCATTCTCTGTGCCTTTGAGTCTCTGTGTCTCTGTGTTAAAACTAAACCCCACAATCACACAATGCACATGCGCCTTTGCCATCCCCTGAAACTTGTGACATAACGTCTGGCATTTTGGGTTCGCCCAAGGGGATGCGGTTCTTCTCATCCTTCTGCATGGCCGCAAGACGACCGCATATCACTGATTCCGTCAGTTCGTTGACAGGCTGGGAACGGAGTAGCCTTCCGCTCCCGCAGCAATCCATGCGCCGACCGCTCATCTTACCACGATGCTCAATCCGTTGAGGCGGTGCCAAACGCCGCCGACCATATCTCCGGCCGTATCGCCGATGGAGTATCTGCCGTTCGGTAGCCAGAAATAGAGCAGAGTGTCATTTGCGTGACCGCTTCCGGCATACGCATAGGTATAGGAAGGAGTTCCCGGCACGGATATCGTCACGTCCACCGGAGGCGTTCCGCCTGTGATGCGTCTCATGTAGGTGGGAGCGGGATATACCGCCTGACCGACCGCGTTCGAAGGCGCGACCTGGATTCCTCCGATAAGCTTCACGCTTCCGCCCGTAATCTCAACAGTTTTCAGGCTGATCGTCTCGGAATTGTTCGTTTCCATTCCTCCTATCGCATAGCTCGACCCCTCAACGGTAAGAGTGCCGCCGCTTACTTTGACGGAAGTGCTGGCGTCGAGAACAGGCACCGATTGCCCCTCCGTCACGCATCCACCCGTGCCGATTCCGATATATCTGCCTCTTACGGTAACATCGCCGCCCGTCTGCTCATAGGCGGCAAGGGCGCCGGCAGATCCGATCGACGTTGTCGCATTGGCAGGACGCCTCAAACCGCCGCCGCCGATTCCGGCTCCGACGCAGCCGTCGCCAGAATGGCTGTAGGTGACGGAATCCGCGACAAGCCTGCCTCCTGTGATCTTGACCGGGCCGCATGTGCCGCCGTTCAGGTTGTTTTCTACAAATCCGCTGCCTCCACCGCCGATGCCTGCGGCAGAATTGCCGTACGCCTCCACATCTCCGCCTGTCTGCGTATAGCTCTTGAGATTGCCGCCCCGGCAGCCTCGTCCGGTGGCGCCGCCGATTCCGGCAGCCCATCCAGTATTCATATCACATATGCCGCTCGCATTAAAGCGGACGCCGTAAGCCCGTACAACACCTCCATTTATGGTTACATCACCGCAATTCCCGGCTTTGCTATAAGTAATTCCGCAACCGATTCCCGCTCCCTGCATGCCGCCATAGGCATAGATTGTGCCTCCATTGATGGTTATGTCGCCGCAGTTGGCGCCTCCGCCTGCTCCAATTGCCGCCGTATAGTCCAACGCCTCGGCGATAAGCGTACCTTCTCCGTCAATGACCAGTTCGGACGTATCGGGCACATGCAATGGAGAATTAACCGACTTGTGTTCACGGGAGAGAGCTCTAAGCTGATTTGTCCCTTCAAGAACAACCGTCAACTTATTGCGATTCCCGACATATACCGTGTAATTTGAATTGATGCATGTCACATCACGGAAAGTGACCTTCATTTCTCCGGAATAAGTCACACCGGCAATATAGCTGTTTTTCTTCAGCTCGGAATTCACGATATTGTAGACACCGGTTATCACCATGTTCTGGGTGGAACTCGACACTCTGGTCGTCTTAAGGTCAGAAATGTCATATACCATTGGTTCCCTGTCCGCAGGCGACACGTCAATGAACATCTCCATTTCATTTGCGTCAAGTAGCCTGTGACAACCGCGTGGAAGCCATTTGGTGCCGTATCCGATAGCGTACGTCCAACTGTCATCCGGCTTTGTGGCAAGTTCAGCACCGGATTTATACTCATATTCCCCTCCGTTCTCACCGGCCGAAACATATTGATGTTTATCATTATTGTAGGTTTTCACAGGATACAGGAGTCTGCCGCCCAGTGCTTCGCCATTCGTGGGATGCACCTGAATGCCGCCGTATCTTACCCCCATATTGCCGCCGGTAACAGTCACGGACGTAAGATTCGTCACTGCGCTGCCAGCCTGTTCCGGTCCGCCTATCGCCCAAAGCGAGTCAGCCGCCCCGGTTGTCGACACGTATACGGTGCCGTCCGTTATCGTCAGGGAGGTTTTTCCGCCGTTGTGCGTTGCCTGCGGAGCGTGTGTGGACATTCCGCCCGACCCGATGCCGATATAGTGCCCGATTGCTATGACGCATCCTCCTGAGACGATTATTTCGCCGCCCGAAGTCGACTCCGTCCTGATTTTGGCCTCTTCATTGTTGTAACGCGTTCCACCGCCTCCGATTGCCGGAGCTATCGCAGGAGCCGCACCTTGAAATGAATTGGTGGCGGTCAATTTTCCGCCTGAAATCGATATCTTTCCGAGCACGCTTCCGCCATGCGGATCAAGCGAACCTGTCGACATGCGCATACCGCCGGTCGCACCTCCGAGGGCGGAGCAGTTTTGCCCTACGGCCGTAACATTGCCTCCGGTCTGGGTGTAGTTTTTCAGATTGCCGCCCACATCTCTGTATGGCGTTCCGCCGCCGATTCCGCAGCCCCAGCTTTTCGACATCGCAATGACGGTACCTCCATGCACAAACACATCTCCGCAATCGCCTGCTCCGTCTGCATCCGAAGTGCCCGCACCGATTCCTGCCGCCTGAGCCGTACCGACGGCTTCCAGTCTTCCGGCGTTTATTGTAATGACACCGCTGTCGTCTCCACCGCGTGAACCGACTCCAGCTCCGGAGGTAGAGGATTCGATAAAACCTTTAACCTTGTTTTTCTTCCCCGACGTGGCCTTTACCGTGGCATTTTCGGCATCCATCGTAAAGGACGCCCCTTCACGCACGCATATTCCGCACCCGGCTATACCGCCTGTCACCAACAGTTTTCCGTTTCCGTCCGAAACCGTAAGCGATGCGCCGCCAACCCCAAGCTCAACTCCGGAATATCCGTCCGATGCCGTCAATGAACTTGTATTGTAAAGGCTGAGACGCACCGTAGCGCCATCGCCGATCACAAAAGGGCTCGTTCCAGCCGGCTGTGAAATCGTGACTCCGTCAAGGGCTATGTCGCACTCGACATCTTCCGGAACGGAAATCACATTGCCGGAACCCGTCACATAATGCCTGCCTCCATCCTCAGCCGTAAGCGCCCCTGTTGAGAGATCGTGTCCCGTCCATCCCTCCGGCACGTCGGCACAGACCGCCGCCGCACAGAAGACAGACGCGCCAAAGACAACAACCGACAATCTATTCATTTGATTATTCCTCGCTTTCACGACAGTTCTTTACCGTCAAGCCGCACAGCTTGAAGCAACTTGCCGAAATCCACTCCTCACAGGGACAGAACCTCGACACGTACTAAGATATCAAATATATTTTTTTTTCAAGGGAAATCATTAATATTGCCGAAATATCACAATCAACAATGTTCGGCTCTACCGCATCGAAGGGACAGACCCCAATTTTGTAAAAGGACGGTGGGCTATGGGTGAAAGCACTTGAGAAGACATCTCTTCGTGGTGTAATGAATAGTTGGAAAATAATTTCTGAGAATTGAGCACGGAACATGGGGATTGATCAGATTCCGGAAAATGAGAATTCTTTTCGGACCAATTCTCAGCTTCTAACAGGATGGAGAATCAATGAGAATATGGTTCGACTGATTCTCAAGATTATGGTGCGACGAAATCTTATATACTGGCAGAATCGCACGATTTAATAAAACAAGCTGGTTAATCCGCGAAATTACAATTCTTTTCGAGGTCTATCCCCAGTTGTTAATGCTAAGAAGATGCCGTTATATGCAATATTTTCTCAGAAACGGCGACCCAACCTAATACCGACGGGGCGTTTTAAAAGCCCGTCGTCCGGTTGGGCACCCCGCCGTTTCCACAAAAAAACTTTGAAGGCCCATAATTTTTAAGTGCACTCGCATACATACAAAGCTTTCCAAGCCCTTTTACATTTGTGCGCCACGGAGGCTCACGAAAATTTTGAAACCTAATCAGTTCGCCATCCGAAGAATATCCCTGTTCAACATAAAATCGATAAGCCCGACATAGGAGATTCCAAATTCGTCAGTATATAACGGCTGCACTCCGTCTACAATGACCAATTTGCGAAATGCATCTCCAATCTTTTTAAGGCCGCGAACTTCCTGTTCTTTCTTTTCGGGCGTAGGCAGTTTATACGCAGATTGGATATAAACCTTTTCATGCCCGAGGTTGACAATAAAATCTATTTCATATTGCTTCTTTTGTCGCACTCCCCCCTTGCGCGACTCCACCTCAAGCATGCCTACATCGACATTTGCGCCCCGTGCAATCAGCTCATTGAAAATTGCACATTCCATCAGATGAGTTACCTCTACTTGACGAAAGTTCAGTCTTGCATTCCTAAGGCCTACATCCACAGGATAATACTTTGAGGGGAATTCAAGATAGCTGCGTCCCTTTATGTCATAACGATCTGCCTTCTTAAAAAGATAGGCATCTGAAAGCATCATGACATACTTTTCAACCGTTCTTGGATCGGGCTTTCTGCCCAGGATTGTCGCAATATGGTTTGCAAGTTTAGTGGGATTTGTAAGGCTCCCCGACGCACTCATCAAGACATCGTTCACTTTAGAAAGAAAGAGTTCATCAGCAAGAGCATAACGCTCTACAATATCCCTGAAATATATCGTAGTGAACAAGCCTTCCAAATATGCCTTCTTTGCTTCATCTGACTCAAGAGACAGAAGCTCCGGCATCCCGCCATACAGCAGATAATTCGACCAGGCATCATATTTGTCGCCGCCGACAGCGGCAAAATATTCAGCAAAGGTAAGTGGGCTCACATGAATGGTCTCACCCCGACCTCTGAACTGGGTGGCAACATCGGTGACGAGCAGGCGAGAATTAGATCCCGTCACATACAAATCAACATTTCTCCGTTCCCGGAATTCGTTGAGAATGTCATAGAACTCCTGTTCGCGGCTGTTGCGCTCATCTATGCTTTCGGAATGCCCCTGCTTTGGCCTTTTACATTCCTGAATTTCATCTATGAGAATATAAATGCGAGTACGCGTATTCTTTGTCTTTTCAGAGAGAAATGCATACATGGCGTCAGGGTCGCGGAACTTGGCATCCTTCCGCCTATCCAGCGCGATTTCAACCATATTCTTCTTGTCCACACCTGCTTTAAGCAGATGCGATCTGAACAACTTGAACAGGAGATAACTTTTACCGCAGCGTCGAATACCTGTGACGATTTTTACAAACCCGTCACCTTTGGACTGAATCAGCCTGTTAAGATAAATATCTCTCTTGATTATCATGCCGTGCATTATACCAGATCTTTGCTCTGCATTCAATACCGCAATTCCATTTTTAGGCGGATATCCACGTAAGTTTGGAATTGAATAGAAACAAGGAAGAAGGAAACGGAACGAGGGAAGTTCAAAGGTGAAGATGAACAAGGGAGAGTTCGAGTCGGGAATTGGAGTTCGTCTGCGAAGTTTTTTGCGCCGCTGGCGCAATGTATACGAAGCAACCGATCACAAACTCTCCGGTCCATTGAACTGGACTGCATTATACGCTCCGTCAAACGGCAGTACGAAATCCACCCGATCCCGACCTCTTTCATGTTCAGTGAAATTCAGGCGCGTTGCCCAGCAGGGATTCAGATCCTGATTCGGAAGGTCTGTTTGTGCGCGGAGCGGTGAAGGCGCGCAGCCCTCTGTTGAACGGATTGAAGAATAAACTGGAAGCGGTAAACAAGCTTTCATCTGTGCGCCCGCGCTTGTTCAGCATCCTTAACAAGGAAACCGGTGAATATGACAAGATTGCGTCAGAGCATGCCATTTCTGCAGTCGGGTATGATATTGATATCGATGTTTCCGATCCTGATGAAGGCGTGTGGCTTGAACGCCGCACAAATCGAGGCTATCAAAAGGTTGTGAAGGCGAGCGTTTTGCATTCCGATCCGGGAAGAGTGGAGTTTGTGGTTGACGGCGAATTGCCGCCGAGAAAATATGCAGTGGCCGTGTATACCCGTTGCGGCAGAGGTAAATCCTATAAGGTTGTGTGCTGTCGCCATGAAGTTTCCATAATCAGATGACGGTGAGAGCGCCTCAAACAGATCGGTGGGTACCGATTCGTCTTGCAACTGTGAAAACGCGGATTTGACAAAAAAGAAAAGAAGAGTATAATTAAGGCAGTTTTATTTAAAGCCATGGAGCCATGGAAGTACAAAAGCCGTGACAAAGAGAGAGGCACTCAATGGGAAACCGTAATGCCATAAAAGCCAGACAAAGAAAGGATTCTATCCCGCATATGGGATGGCAGCGGGGTAAGTTCATGATGCGTTTCAACATGTTTATCTGTGCCTTTGTCTGCATGGCGGTGTCGGCGTCGGTTGCGTCCGGGTACCGTTTTATTGTGTCTGGTGTGCCGGTTCAGGATGTCTCCTATCCGGCATGTCGTGAGATTGCAGAGATAGAAACGGGAGGGAAGTCGGTTTCGGCTGTCAATCCTGAAGAATGCGATGCACGGTGCCGAACGATTTCAATCTCAGAGTCGGGTAATCTGCTCACAACGAAGCGCATTGGCTTTCACATGATTCTACGTTGATTTAAGTACAAGTAAACATAAATCAAGGAGTGATTATAATGGATGTCAAGAATGTTCTTTTGTCTGTATTTGGCACTTGTGCCGCAATATCATTTGCCGCCGAAGTGCCGGTTGTCACCGTAACGGGCTTCACTCAGGCGGATGACCGGACGGTGACGGTTAAGTATAAGCTTGAAAACGCTCCGGCCGTGGTGACGATGGATGTTGAAACGAACGGTCCGAACGGATGGGTCTCAATCGGTGGAGAGGCGATTTGCGGAACATATGGTGCGGCTCCAACAGGAGATGTGTGGAAGAAGATTACGGAGGACGGTGCCGATTACACGATTACTTGGCATCCCGACCTTACCTGGGCGGACCACAAGATAACAGATAATGGCGCGCGTGTGGTAGTTACCGCCTGGGCTCTCGACAATACGCCTGACTACATGGCAATCAACCTTGTCCAGTCAGGTGACGACGCGATTCGTTATTATCCGGGTGCGGAATATGTTCCGGGTGGAGTTCTTGGAAACAAGGCGTACCGTACGACTTCGCTTCTCATGCGCAAGATAATGGCAAAGGGAGTTACCTATACTATGGGGGCTTCCGCAACAGAAATTGGATATAATGGTGCAAAAGAAGATTTCCGCGAGGTGGACATGACAAACAACTTCTATATTGGAGTGTTTGAAGTTACGCAAGCTCAATGGAGTCAAGTGAACGGATCTCCCAATGAGTGCTCTTTTACGACTGATCCGCTGATGCGTCCCGTAGAATCGATCACATATTCTGCCATCAGGGGGAATAACAACTTCCTCTATCCGCTTGCACCAGGTGGATGGATCGGTCTGCTTAATAGTTCTTTCCCTGGAATGGACTTCGATTTGCCGAATGAAACACAATGGGAGTGGGCCTGCCGTGCCGGAAATCCGCTTGGATACTGGGGAAATGGATTGCCGATAACAATCAAGGATTCTTGTCCGAACTGTCCAGGGCGATATAAGGGCGGATATTGCAGCGCCACAGACAGAACGGCTGTCACTCCTCATGAACAGGTTGCCGCCGATACGGATCCCCGTAAAGGCGGAACAGCCATCTGTGGCTCGTATGAACCAAATTCCTGGGGCTTGTACGATATGCATGGCAATGTGTGGGAGTATACAAACGACTGGCACACGGAAAATGTGGAGGCGCTCAAACCGTTCCGTGGCGCGACAAATGCGGATGGCAGCAAGATGCTGATAGATGGAACGGTGTCAAAACGGCATTTAAGAGGAGGTTCGTATTCCTATGCAGCTAACTTCTGCAGATCTGCAACGCGTCACACGTCTGAGCTTGCGACTAAAAGGAACTACGTCGGTTTTCGTCTGATCTGCCGTGGCGGTTTGAAGTAACGGACAAGGGCATATTATGATGCTTTCAGTTTTCTCGGCCGCCGTATTCTTCTGCACGGCGGCTTCCTTTTTGTCCGGGGATGCCGTTCTGGGGCATGGCGAACGCATATACGGAAACCGTTACGTGTTCCATGCTGATTTTTCAAATGAGAAGGTCCGCGATGTGTCGGCACTTGTCTCGCACAAATGCAGGTTCCAGAGCAAAAGCTGGTGGATGAACCGCAATTCGTACGTCATATACCGGCATGGCGCATCAGAGCGCACTATGCTAAACGGTGTTCTGTGGATAGCTGCCTCGGTGAACCATAAGAAGGCATATGGAGAGATACTTGCCGAAGCGCGTGTTCCTGACGGGGAATGGCGCGCATTGGGGACGATGCCGCACCATGATTCCCGGAGATTCGAGATCCCTTCAGACATGTTTCCGGCAAAGTCGATTGAAATCAGGCTTCGCGGCGAGAAGTCTTGTTCGCTTCAGGTGCGAAAATACCAGTTCTCCGCAGAACTGCATGGAGCCGCTGATATGGCTGCGGATTATGGCGTGTGGGGTGTTTCATCCGGTGTGAAGGTACGGCGCAGAGGACCGCTTGACGTAAAAACCAAAAAGCTTGTCGTCCGCGCGGCGGCAAACGAGGCGGATGCCGGACAGATCGTTGCCGTTCCAAAATCAGACGTTCAGGATATGCGTGTTGCGATTGGACGGCTTGTATGCAGGGAGAATGGCCTAGAATTGCCGCTGGATTCGGTTCGGGTGCTGCGCGTTGAGTATGTGCCTGTTGAGATTGCCAGTGACTGGAAGGGCGCTCCTGGTTTGTGGCCTGATCCACTGCCGCCGCAAGATTCAAACACATTCCCTGTCAAGGCCGGGTGTAATCAGCCATTCTGGGTTTTGGTGAAGGTTCCGAAGGGTACGCCAAAAGGCATTTACAGCGGTGAACTGAAGGTCTCCGGAATGGATTGCGCATCTTTGCCTTTGGAGGTGGAGGTGTTCGGTTTTGAATTGCCGGATGTAATGACGTGCAAGACGGTGTTCGGTTTTAAGCCTCATTACAGTGCGTATTGGTATCAGCGTCCCCGCACGAGTGAACAGCGGCGTGACCTTGTCATGCGTTATTATCAGTTTATGTCCGATCACCACATGTCGCCTGGTGTGATTTCCCATTTTGCCAAGAAAGAACCCAAGAAGGAAGGGGTGCTGGACTGGAGAAAGTGGGATGTAGAGACGGAAAAACTTTTGAAGCGATTCCATTTCAACACTTTGCGCATAGGCATTTCCGGGCTTGGCGGCGGAAACCAGTTCCGTCGGCGTGAACCTGTGTTTCAGGGAATTCCGGCGACTAATGAAAACTACCATGTCCGCATGGGGAAGTATCTTGGCGAAATAGAGCGGCATCTCAGGGAAAAGGGCTGGCTCGACATGTCCTATGTGTATTGGTATGATGAACCCGGCGAGAAGGACTATCCTTTCGTGCGCAAGGGTTTTGAGACATTGAAGCGCCATGCTCCGGGGTTGAAGGGAATGATTACCAAGCAGCCTTCAGAGGCGCTCCTAGGGTGTGTTGACATATGGTGTCCCCAACCGCAGAGGCTGCATCTGGAATGGGCGGCGCCGGCCCGCAGAAGGGGTGATGAGTTCTGGTGGTATGTGTGCAACAATCCGCCTGCGCCATATGTGGGCGAGGCGATCGACCATCCGGGGCCTGAGATGCGCATGTGGCTCTGGCAGACGTGGGGTGAAAACGTTATGGGAATTCTGCTTTGGAGAAGCGCGCTATGGAATAGTTCTCTCGCTTATCCCGAGAAGGATCGTCTACAGAACCCATACCGGGATGCAATGACATGGCATGACTCCAACAGTCTTGTCAAAGGCGTGAAGATTCCTACTGTGAATGGTGAGGCAAGGCTCATGTATCCTCCAAAGTCCTGCTTCAAGGAGGACGGATCTCTTGTGGATGGGCCGGTCATTGAGGATCCTGTTTCGTCGATTCGGGCGGAACATCTGCGCGATGGCATAGAAGACTATGAATACTTTGCGATGCTCCGCAGACTTAATCCGGAAAATCCGCTTTTGAAGGTGCCCAAAGATGTGTATTCTACGCTTGAATCGTATGCGGAAGATACGGTGGCCATTGAAAAGCACCGCCTTGCATTGGCAAGGGAAATAGAACGAATTTTGAAGAGGAAAAGCGATGAGCCAGAATGTTCAATCCCCTAGTGCCGGGCCTCTGCGGCCTTTTTTTGACGGAGAAGTTATGACTTCAAATGAAAGCTAGGGCGATTTTATGGCAACATCAAGTATGACGGCGAACTTTGCGATCCGCGACGAGAAGTAAGCGAAAGCTTTTATCTCTGCGTTCTTGTAGAATTCCCGCTCGACTGTTCCGTCTGCACGCAAGCGGAACTGGAAACTTGTCGCTAGCGTCCAAGGATATTGAGCGTAGACGTCCGAGGGCGTTTAGAAGGGTTCGTGCGGAAGGTGCTAATGCGACCGTAGTGCCGTCTTACCGCCGAGAAAATATGCAGTGGCCGTGTATACCCGTTGCGGCAGAGGTAAATCCTATAAGGTTGTGTGCTGCCGCCATGAAGTTTCCATAATCAGATGACCGTAAATTGCGTACCATCTGCGCCTGCCGAACGACAGTTCTAAAATGCGGTGTCGAAAAAAGTGGCTCGACCAGTTGCGATTGACGATTGGAAAATCAAGGAAATCAAGGGGAAATCAAGGGCCCCTTCAAAAAGCGAGATAAATTTAAAAGAAACAGCAAATGTTTAATTATTGTCTCTATGCGCATGTATTCCCGGAGCAAAGCCGCATACATGAAGTTCTCTATTGACAGGCGAAAACTCCTCTTTCCTCTCAATATAACATACTGTCTGCCGCCCTTCCCCACGGCTCCAACAAACTCCTTTATAGCCAAATCTATGTTCGAATCCGATCCCAAACCCTTTCGGTTCGATATTTCTGTTGTATTTGCTGTTGTTATTTCGGTTGGTGTCGTCCTGGGCGACATTGCCATCGAGTTATGCACAGCCCCACCTGATGACTTATCCTCACATTTTTCCTTGTCGATTGGAAT
>SUVZ01000081.1 GCA_015061765.1 Lentisphaerota bacterium | reverse complement strand
TCTCGGCGCGTTCTGGTATCGCTACAACCCGAAGCTCGACAAGGTGGAGGTGCTGGGTAAGATCAGCCGACATTTCGGTCTTCTTGGGATGGTGATGGATCCGAAGTACATGCGCCTCTACGGTCTTGCCGAGGATGGACACCTTTACATGCACGACATTTCCGGAAAGTACACTCGTGACCTCGGCAAGGTGGATGACTGGGATATCTGCCGCACGATCTTTGCTGACGATCTCGGGCGTGTGTACGGTTCATTCCCGGTCGCGCGGATATGGCGCTATGATCCGCGTACGGATGAGGTGGAGGATCTTCCGAATATCCGTCTCGAGTGCGATAACCGTGTCCTTCCGCGTACGATGTCCAAGCCCATGATCGACCGGAAGGTCATCTGGCGCGTAATTGAGTGGGATCCTGTCGACAAATGCGCCTACGGCATAGTCGGCGGCAATTCGATGCTCTTCAAGTATGATGTGCACAAAGGCCCCGAAGGAAAGTTTGAGTACATCATGCCGCTCACGGCTCCCCAATATTGGAATGAGACGAATGTGCGCCAGATTCCTTTCGCGACGTTGGCGTTCACGATTTCGCCCGATCACCGCATCTACTTTGCGCCGACGGCATCGGGATCGTTCGACTATGTCGGAACTTCCTGGGATGTGCATGACGAAGAGAATTTCCAGGCGAAGCTCGCCGGTGGATACTTCCCGCCGGTCTCGTATCTGATGCGCTATGATCTTCAGAAGAAGGTGCGCGAGCCGCTTGGACTTATGGTAACCGAAGAAGGTCGGCTTTGTTTCGGCTTGGGCGGCGCGTGTTCAGGGCAGAAGGATGGTAAAATCTATTTCGTCGGCGCAATCGAAGAACGTGATGAAAAGCAGGTTGTCGGCAAGGTAGGTCGTCGCTGGCCGTTCTCGATGGGGCTTGTTGCGTATGAGCCGGAGAAAAAGTGAAGAGTAATGAGAGATGAGTAAAGAGAGATGAGTAAAGAGAGATGAGTAAAGAGAGATGAGTAATGAGAGATGAGAAAAGAGTAATGAGAGATGAGAAAAGAGAAAAGAGAAATGAGAAAAGAGATGAATAGCAGAAATTTGAAATTGGTATTGGCGGCGGGGGTCGCCGTGGTCGCGGTAGCGGGAAGTCTTTTTGCGCAGAAGTGCGTCAATCCGCATTTCGATGCGCAGCGCCTGGACTTCCGTGATCTCGGGTATCCGGGAGCAACGGAGATTGCGGCGGATTCATCGCCTGTCACCGCGCTCATGTCGCATGACGGCAACGGCAAGGTGTACGGTGCGACCACCGGACGCAGTTCGCATCTGTTTGTGTGGGATTACCGCGTGAACAAGGTGTTTCCCTTGGGGGCGCTCCCGAAAGGTGAAAAGGGAGTTCGCAACTGCATGGTGCAGGGTGAGGACGGCCGTATCTTCATCGGTTCGGGGTTAAGCGAGATTGAACTTCTTCGCCTTTCGCGGGAAATGCCGGAAGGCCGCCGCGCCATTGAAAACCAGCTTTGGAGAGATATCAAAGCAAAGTACAAGGACTATGCCGGTGGTCACATCTACGCATACAATCCCGCCAAGAGCGATGCTGCCGTGTATCTTCCCGGCACTCTTGCAGAACTCGTGGATCTTGGCATCCCCGTGCCGAACAACTCCGTTTATTCGATGGTGATGGACAATGCTGGTGCGGTTATCTATGGTATTTCCTATCCAGACGCGGAGCTCTTCTCCTGCAATGTCATATCCGGCAAGATTGTCCGCCACGGTAGATGGATGGAGAAGCTCTCCTATCCCGGGCCCGAGCGCAGCTGGCGTGGTGTTCCGCGCGCGCTTGCGGTTGCGTCGGACGGCAAAGTGTGGACGTCGGGTGACGACGGGCTCATGCGTTTCTTCGACCCCAAGACCGGTAAGTTCGGGACTTCATCCATGCGGATCCCCGGTGAATATTGGGAGACTCAGGCGTGCAATGCGTTTCCCGTCATCGAGCAGCTTTTCGCCAAGGAAGACGGTTCTCTTATCGGCGCCTCTTCGGACGGCTTCATATTTTCCGCATATCCCAATCTCGGCAGGCTCGTCAACTGGGGTAAGCCTCGTGTGGAACGCCGTGTCCGTGCCGCTACAATGGGCAAGGACGGTAGATTTTATACGATCTGCGGCGAGAAGGATAACGTCTGCCGCCTGTTCTCCTTCCGCGATGACGAAGGACATGTCGATTATGGCGTGCTCGGCGTGGACCGCAGTCCGTACTACGCTAAGATCGCCTATCAGTTCGACGCAATGGCGACTGCGGCGGACGGTTCGATCTTCATCGGTGAATCCGACCGCCGTGCAAAGCTCTTCATTTTCATTCCCGGTGCACCTGTGATGCCGGGCGTCCTCAATCCCACCAATCCAAGATGATGTCTGAGTCGTCGAAGGAGTGAAATGACGTTTCTCTTCTGTGCAATCGTAGCCGTTACGAATTTATGTGGAACCGTCAGTGTGGATACGTACGGCGCTCGGGTTGTTTCGTATGTTCCGGCAGGAGGTGAAGAAGTGTTTTTCGTCTCTGAAAGCGGGACCGGCGGAATGCCGCTCTGTTGGCCTTGGTTTGCCGGACACGGACCGTTTGCGGATTCGCGCAGACACGGTTTGGCACGCTACTGCGAATTCCGATTTGCCGGAGAAAAGCGGCATTCCGCTCATGATTCAGAATTGACGTTTCGTCTTGTGTCCGATGAATCGACGCGCAGCATGTTTCCGCATGAATTCGAGCTTACGGTATCGGTACGTCTTGCTGAATGCCTCACGGTTTCCATGGTCGGCAGAAATGTCGGTACCGAGTCTTTTGCGGTCACGGAAGCCCTGCATCCGTATTTTGCGGTTTCCGACCAGACGAAATGCACAGTTGAAGGTGAGTGTGTGTCCGAATGCCGACTTGTGGATCCTGTGAAGGGCCGAGTATTTGCGTTCACGCAAAAAGGGGCTGACGGATATTACGTATGGCGTCCGAATCCCGAAAGTCATCTTTCCGGAAACGTCTCTCCGATCGGTCCGGATGATTGGCGCAGGTTTATCTGTGTGGAGAATGGAACGCTGAAGAAGGAAAAGGCGTATGTGCTCAACCCAGGCGAAAGCCATACGCTTGTAAGGACTGTCCGCTGGATGAAGGGAATGGACTGAAACCGGGGCGGCGTTCCGTCAGGTGTTGGATCGTCTCCATTCTGAAGGGGTCATGCCCGTCTCGCGCTTGAAGAGACGGGTGAGGAAGTTCTCGGAACGGTATCCT
Organism: Lentisphaerota bacterium; assembly: GCA_015061765.1. Next base: position 8,824 of record SUVZ01000081.1, on the reverse strand, counting down.
GCCCTCGCGGCGATCGCGCTTATCTTCAGCATGGGATTGGAAAGAAGGCGTTTGACCTCGACAAGGCGCACCGCTTGAATCTCTTCGACGATGGAATGGCCGGTTGCGGCGCGGAATGCGTTTTCCGCCGATCGCCTGGACCCTTTCATTCTGGAAAGAACATCAGACGCGGAAATCCCTGACAGCGCATTCAGACGGATGTATTCAAGCGCGGCGGACACATCGGGGGATTTGTATGCCGTAACTCTTGTGGAGGCCCTGTGTATGACGCCGACATCTCCAAACATCCGGCACGTTTCGGTTTTCTTGCCTTCCATGACGGACGAAAGCATGTTTGCGGCAAGCATGGCGCACTGCACGTAGTCGGGCCTGATGCTGCTTATCGAGATTTCGGCATGTTCGCAGATGCGCGTGTCGTCATCGCATCCAAGCACGGTCATGTCATCCGGAATCGCAATACCGATGGATTTCGCCGTGGCGACAATCTTTTCCGCCATTCTGTCGTTTGCGGCGAAAATGCCGCACCGTTTCGGAAGCGTCCGGAGCCAAGCTTTTAGATTCCCGCCGGGGAAGATGTTGACGTCCCTTCCGTATTCGCGGATTGCATCCCTGAACGTTGTGAGACGTTTTTCCGCCCATGACGGATGCGGCGTTTCTGATGCGAACGCGAAACTGTCCATGTCCAGTTTTGCGAGTTCACGGGCGGCGATGCGTCCGGTTACGCATGAGTCGTGTGCCGTAAAAGGATATCCCGGACATTCCCCCGAGGGGGAGATCAACACCGTCGGCATCGGCCACCTGACCTTCCCGCAGTCGATTCCGGATGGACTTGCCGCATAGACAATGCATCCGTCGGCATTCCATGCTTTTGATATTCTCTTTGCCTCGGCCGCATCTGCGGCCGTGATTACGTGAAGCGCCCATCCCTGCTTCCTTGAATGGATGGTGATGCTTTCTACGATTGTCCTGAATACGGAAGACTCCGTGTGCGTCACAAGAAGTACTGTGTTCATGCCGACGTAGTATAGCAGACGTGACCGCTTAGCGCAATCGGGTGGTTGTATTTTTCGCAAAAGAATGACTGAATAATGCCGCCTGTGCTACAATACCGCGACATGAGCACCAGTCATATATCCACATCGGGTTTTTCTGCGGTCTTGGCGGCAATGGTTGCCATTGCGCAGGTCGCCGCCGAGAATATCCAGTCACGTATTGATGCATGCCATGCCACAGGTGGCAGCGTTAGCGGTTTCGCCACAATTGCCGATTCTCCGACCGTTTGGTCATACTGGAATCATGAGCCCGCCGACCATCTGCGGAGAATGTCATATTCTCGCCCATCGGTCTTTACTTTGGGCGAGTGGATGCCTGAATGGTACGAACGGCTTCACGGCGAAGAGTTGATTTCAGAGGCGGCGTCACTCGGCATCGATACGGTGTATTGCCATTTCTTCAAGGGTTTCGGCTTGAAGCACGAACATGCAGAGATGCTGCGCACGAAGGAGTTTGTGAAAATCGCCCATGCCCGCGGAGTGAAGGTGCTCGGCTACTGCCAGATGAACTCCCTGTACAACGAGACGATGCTTGGCGAAGTACCGGAACTGAAAGATTGGACAGTGCGCACATACGAAGGAACCGTAGGATTGTATTGCCGACAGTACTACCGCTGGTCGCCGTGCATAGAGAGCCGTGGCTTCAGGGATTATCTCAAGAAGGCAATACGCTACGGCATTGAGGATGTCGGCCTTGACGGATTCCATTTCGACAATTCATACACCCGCGACTGCCACTGTGAGCGTTGCCAGGAGGCATTCCGCAAATGGCTCGCAGCCAACATAAAGAACCCAAGGGAGGTTCTGGGAATCGCCGATTTCAACCATGTGCGTCTGCCGCCGTTGATAAACCTGGGTGAGGGCGGTCAGGAGTGGCATGATCCGTTGATGCTCGGTGCATTCCGCTTCCGTCATACACAAGTCGCTGATTTTCACCGGGAGATTTTCGACTACGTAAAGTCGTTCGGCGGCGAAAAAATCGTATTGCACAATCCCGCGTATGGGCGTACTGATTTCGCGGGACGTGCCGTTGACCTGGCGGTCCAGCCGGCGAGCTGCGATTTTCTGCTTGCCGAGAATTCGCGTTTCATACGTGCTGAGAAGGACGGATCTTTCGTCACGCAGACGGTTGCGTATAAACTCGGTCGCCGCCTCGGGTTCAAGGTGTTCAACTCTTCCTGGCCCAAGGTTCGCACCGATGACGATTTCAGCGATCCGCGAGCGGGCATTCCGCGTGATGCGGATTCCATGCTGCGGTTTTATGCGGAAGGGATGATCTATGGCGACATTGCCGGTTGTCCGTGGCTGGTGCGCTCTACGAAGAAAGGTGCGGGTGTGATTCTTGACGACCCGGTTCAGAAATCCGCCGCCCGAACCGCATTCGGCTTTTACCGCAAACATCGCGAGCGCCTTTACGATACGGTTCCTGTCGCCAAAGCACATCTTCTCTATGCAACCGACACATTCTACGGCTGGACGTATAAAGGCAGCGGCTTTCAGTCCTTCATGAATACCGCAGAGAGGTTGAACGAACAGGCGGTTCCGTACAGGATTATCTTGGAGTCCGACATAACCAACTTGAAATCCGGCGATCTGCTGGTGCTGCCTGACGTTCGGTTTCTTTCACGCACGCTTTATGAAGCGATTGCGGCGGCGGGCGACCGGGGAGTCAAGATTCTGCCGCTCGGTTTGACAGGACAATATGACGAGAACGGCAGAGAGCGTGCGAAAGACAATCCGATTGTCGGATTTGTGAAAGTTGCGAACAAGGTGTCTGCGATTCCGCAGGAATACAAAGTTCAGATGTCGATTGACGGCATCATGGCTGAAACGCAAGTCAATAAAAATGGTGAGTTTGTGCTGCATCTGCTACGCCCCGGCAATACATCAACCATTGCGGAACTTAATGTCGCTTTCGGTGATGTCTGTGCTGCTGGATGCGCGAATTTGAAAGCCCTTAATCCGGAACGCTTCTCAGTCGATGACGGTTGCACCCTCGCCGGTGCGAAACATGATGCCGCCGGATGTACTCTTAGAATCCGCAACTTCCGTACCATGTGCAGCATTGTTTTTAAAAAGTAAAGGAGACATGAAATGAAACGCAAGATGAATCTGTCCGTCACGTTTTTAGCCGCTGTCGCGGCAGTGACGTTTTCCGTGTCCGGCGCGACATATTATGTCGATGCCGATAAGGGGAATGACGAATATGACGGCTCTGCTCCTGTAAAAGGGGAGGGTAATGTCGGTCCTCGAAAAACGCTTGTGGGCATAATGGAGTTGGCGAAAAACAGCGGTGATGTGGTGTATGCCTCTCCAGGTCGTTATGACGACAAGGATAACGGCGGTTATCGCGTAAAGATTCCATCCGGCGTTACATTGAAAGCCTCGGGAGATAAGGAAGAAACTTTTATTCTCGGCGAAGCGGCTCCTGAAACAGCGGAAGACCGTGATGATTCCGGCAACGGAACCGGGGCGATACGTTGTGCGTATATGAGTGCAGATTCTCGACTTGTCGGCTTTACGCTTACCGGAGGGCGTACGCCAGCAGGAGATGAACAAACCGGTGGATGTGTTATCGGTAAAACCGGTTCGGCAGTGATTGATTGCGTAGTGTCAAATAATGCCGCCGTTTATCGTGGGGGAGCATTCAGCTATGTGACGCATGCTGTACGTTGCTATTTTGCAGACAACAAGTGTGGCGATGTGGGGCAATCTATGTTGGGCGGAAGTGCGTATAACTGTGTTTTCGGGCAATCTTCCGGATATCATGTGCAAGGTGGAAAAATCTACAACTGCACTTTCCTCTCCACCGGTTCAAATTGCAAGAACTCGACCATTTACAACTCGCTTCTCCTTAAAAAAGATAGCGGTAATAATAAGATCTATCGGTGCGTATATTCAGTGGAAAAGGCAGGTGGGTCGACCTATGATGAGGACTGTAAGCAAATCACGTCTGCTGTCGCCGCTTCATTTTTGGATGGAGCCTGGCGCCCGCAGAAGGATAGTGTTGCCGTAAATGCCGGAAATTCCGATTATTACAACAATAACTTTCCTGCGGCTTTGTCATCGGAAAAGGATACGGCGATGATTGGCGATCGCTTTATCGGAGAGGCCATTGATATCGGCGCTGTCGAATACGGACAGAAAATAAACTGGTATGTTGACGCAGAAAAAGGAAACGACGGCAATAAGGGTTTTCCTCGCTCCTGTCCCAAAAAGACATTGGCGGCGGCAATGGAATCTGCGTACGACGGAGATATCGTGTATGCTGCGCGTGGCGTGTATGACGAAGGCGAGATGGATGCCAACGGTATGACGAACCGGGTGTATGTCAAAGAGGGGGTTGGGCTCGTCGCTGATGAAGGATCTAAGGTTACAACGATAAAAGGCAAGCGCGCCAGCACGGAAAACGGAATTGGAACGGATGCGGTGCGCTGCGTGTCGTTGGCTAATAGAGCTTGGATACTGGGCTTTACCATCACCAATGGATTTACGAAGACTACCGAGAATTCGACTTCTTACGGAGGCGGCGTTTATGCCGTGGCCAGTTCCGCTATGATTGATTGCGTGCTTACCGGCAACGGTTGCGGTTATCGTGGCGCCAGCACATACAGGGGTACATGTATCAGATGTCTGTTTCACGGTGCATCCGCAGCAGGAAGTTTTTCCGCCTATAGGATGTCAGGTCTCGTGAACTGCGTGTTCATAGATGGCGCAAACTGCTATGGCGACAGCACCGTTTCCGTAGTGCTGAATTGTCTTATGGCCGGAGGTGTTACCTACGGATCCAAAACGTTGCTCTGCAATTCGTATATAAAAACCACCCAAGAGAAACCTGTAGCCGGGATTACCAATTGCGTGTTGGGTGTGACAGAGGGTTATATCAATAATATGCCGTATGATCCTGAGACATGCAAATACAGCGTCGAGTATGACGATTTGAAGTTGGACGAAAACTATCGCCCGGCGCTGGACAGCGCTCTAGTGGATTTCGCCGACAAAGAGCTGTATGACGCATACTTTCCGGAAGCATGGGAACGGTTCAAAGATATCGACTTCTCCGGCGGACAGCGGGTCTACAATGGCTGCATGGATGTTGGCGCGGGCGAATGCGATTGGCGGGCGGCGTTCTCAACCGAACTTAATCGTGCCGGGCGGGCCGCCGTCATTGAGGTTTCCGAAAATGTAATGACGAATGATGCAGGCGGAATAAGCCTTGCGGGTGGCGACAGTGTGGAGGTTGTATATTCCCCGGCGGCGGACGGAAAATGCGCGTTCAGCGTTTCGGCGGCGGACGGAGCAGGAGAGGTCGTCGCTAAACTTGGTGACAAAGTGCTTCAGCCTGATGAACAGGGTGTCTATTACTATGCCGGAGATGCGGACGGCAACCGCATAACAGTTTCCTGTATCGGCGATGGAAGCGTAGTGCTTTCCAAATTTGCGGGCCCGATACGCGGATTGTCTATCACGTTAAGGTGATTGTGAAATAAGATAAAAGGCAGATTATGAGAATGTTTCTGATCCTGGCGATTGCGCTTGGCGCATATTGTGCTTCGGCGTCAAACGTGAAAAAAGAAAGCGAAGGCTATGCTGACGAGAACGGCGTTTTTCATTTTTCGGGGGAAACTGCGCAAGGTGAGAACGATTCTGTCTTGACCTCAAATCTTGTTTCCAGCGTGGGGGAATGGGGACTTGTCCCGTTGGGAGAGCCCGGGAACATAGATACCAACGGTTCTTTTCGCATAAAACCCGATTGGAAATGCTTTCCGGAATTTGAGCCGGGGTTGCGCTTTTACGATTCGGATGTAAAAGGGCGGATTGTGGTGATCACCGGCAATGATTGCATCAACAGCTTTGAACTGGCAAAGGAACTGGCGTGGCATCTCGGAAAAATGTGCGGAAGCGTGCTTGAAGTGACGCAGACGCTTTCGGCAGATCCTGACGCGGTGGAGATTGTCGTGGCGGATATTGCGGCGGCAAAAGCGGCTGGAATGAATGTAGGGGAGCATGAAAACGGAACGAGCGTAATTCGACGTTTCGACAACAAGCTGTATGTCGGCGGCAGTGGAGCAGGCGTATCATTCGCGGTGACGTATCTTTTAGAGGCGTTGGGATGCCGTTATCTGTGGCCGGGAAGGACGGGGAAGATAATTCCTTCAAGAAGCGCCATTGTGCTTCCGAACATTGATTTGATATACGGCCCTAAACTCAAGTCCAGAAGAATGCGTACTTTCCGGCCGGGAATCAGCAAAACGATACCTGCGCTCAAAAAATGGTGGCTGATAGATCCGGATGAATTCATGGATGTGCTTGCCGAACGCCGCTGTGACCGCAAGGGTAATCGAGATTTCTGGGCATGGCATGGAATCAACGACGAGCCTGATGTCGATGGGTACTGGAGCGGCGGACATGGATTTAAAAACTATTGGGAAAAATACGGCAAGAAACATCCTGATTGGTTTGCGCTGCAGCCAAACGGCTCGCGGGATCAGAATCTGGGAACGCGCACCAATCGGCCTACGCTTTGTCTTTCGAATACCGGTCTTGTGGCGCAGGTTGCGCGGGATGCGATAGCCGGTTTGCGCAAGTATCCGGATCGAAAGACATTTTCAATCTGTCTTCCGGACGGCGGTCCGACCACGCAGTGCTTATGTCGAAACTGCAGACTCATGGATCCCGTGAACGCGCCTGTCATTTCGCTGTTCATAAGTTATCCATGGAGAAAGTATGTTCCTTATGTATCGTTGTCAGACCGGGTGATGGCTTTCAACAATGCGGTGGCGGAGAAGGTGGTGAAAGTAATCCCCGATGCGCGTCTTAAGGTTTATGTGTACAGCATGTATCATACGCCCACCGTGAAGGTGAAGCCGCATCCTGCGCTCGTGCTTGCAAATGTGGCGGGGTCGTACGAGACGGCGGAACGCAAAGATGAAGCCAGAGTCGAACTGGCATATTGGACACGTTACAAAGACAATCTGCACATCTGGCGTCCGAACGCATGCGTCGCCCATAAAGTGACCGCGCCGCAGAATTACGCGCGGACTGCGTTCGAGGACTTGGAGATTTTCAAGCGCAATGGAGTTGTCGCAACGGACTATGACTGTGTGAACGAGCAATTCTCTACGAAAGGGCTTATATGGTACATGGTGGCGAAAGCGCATCGCAATCCGGATTCGATTGGATACGAGGCTTTGTTCGACGACTACTGCAAAGCGGGGTTTGGTGCCGCGGCAAAGGAAATCCGCGGATATTTTGAGGAGCTGGAGTGCATGACGGATAAGGCGGTGAAATTGGGCAAGGGAGTGCCTTCGTTTTTGGAGTCATTCAATCCTGATGTTCTGGAACGATATCTTGCAGCGGCCGAGGTGGCTGCGGCCGCCCAGCCGGATGTGCTTGAGCGCATAGCGTATCTAAAGAAGGGGCTCTCGGCCGGGCGGATGGAGAAAAAACTTGGCGCGGCATGGGAGAGCAAATCAAAGCAGGATATCCGCAATGCGCAGCACGAGCTTAGAATTTTCGTGCGCGATACCGCAATGAATTTCGATCCGTATGCCTTGTGTCCTTTGGGAAATTGCAGAGCCTACCATTCGCCCAGCATGAAAAATCCGGACATTGTGCTGGGCAGATGACATTTCAAGTGAAACGGCAAACTTGTGAAGTTCCATATTGTCGTTTCGTGGCACTTTGTGCTGTAACCGGTTTCATCCCACCCCAAGTGTCGCGATGAGCTTCTGCTTCAAATGCCATCTGCCTGGTAGGGGCAGATGTCGCTTGAGGGGACTTCAACTCATAACTCATCATGTGATATAATAAGCGCAAATGAAACCGATAGCGACATCTACGAGCGATTTTGCAACTCTCATCAGGAAGGGCGGCATATACGTCGACAAGACGGCGTATTTCCATCGTCTTGTCTCGAACGAGATGAACAATCTCCTTTTTCTCGCCCGTCCGCGTCGGTTCGGCAAGTCGCTCATGATCACCGCCCTGAAGGAGATATTCACAGGGCGGCGTGAGCTGTTTGAGGGACTTGCTATCTCCAAGACGGACTGGAAGTGGGAGAAGTGGCCGGTAATCCATTTTGAGTTCGCAGATGTCGATACAACGAGCATTGAGGCGTTTGAGCGCGAGTTTGCGGTGCACGTGAAGGGACGTCTATCGAATACGGATTATGTGTATGACGATTCAATGTCTCCGGCGGCTAATTTCGGTGCGGCCATAGATTCGCTCTCCAAGGCCAACGGCGGCAACGGAGTTGTGGTTCTCATCGACGAATACGACGCGCCCGTATCCCATGCTCTTGACGATCTTGCCAAGGCGGAGGCGATCCGTTCCCGCATGGGAGCATTCTTCAGCATGATGAAGACGCGCACGGGCGCGAGCCGCTTCCTCATGATGACGGGCGTTTCGAAGTTTACGAAGATGTCCGTATTCTCCTGCCTCAACAACATCGTCGACATTTCGATGGATGAAGAGTATGCGACGATGCTTGGCTACACGGAGGAGGAGTTAGAGGCGAATTTCGAAGAGCATCTGCGCGAACATGCCATGAAGATGGGGAAGTCATATGAAGACTATCGCGCAGAGCTGAGATGTTGGTACAACGGCTTTCGGTTCTCTAAGTTTGGAAAAACGACCGTTTACAATCCGATATCAATTGCTCTTGCTCTGCGGAAGAAAGAACCTGAGTTCTCCGCCACCTGGTCATCGACCGGGCGTCCGTCGTCGCTCATGAACTATCTCAAGCGTTCGGACATGCTGGCGATTGATCC
>SUVZ01000080.1 GCA_015061765.1 Lentisphaerota bacterium | reverse complement strand
CAGTTCTGCCGCGATCCGGGTGCGCTCGTCGATGCGAAGCTCGGATTCGGCGCGTACGATCTGATTGCGGAAGAGTTCACGCCCGCGCCGTTCGGAAAGCCTGCGCAGGGAAAAGTTCCATGCAAGTATGGCTACAATAAAAAGAATGAGTGCGCAAATGACGGCGATAAGTCTCGCCGGCGTCCACCACGGCGGCGTTGCGATGATCTTGATGTTATCTGTTGAATTGACGGATATGAACATTCCATGCGTGCGTGGCAGAATCGCATGGCGGTTCCAGTTTTCGGTCTCCATCACGCATACACCGACGACGGATACCGTCGTGCCTATTTCGATGTGTTCAACGGCAGAAGGAACGAAATTACAGTTCAACATGATGGTATATCCGTCGGAATCCAGCGCTAGTCTGCCGCCGGAATCGCCGGAAGGTAAAGTGCGCACCGCCCCCCGCAGTTTTATGGTCTTCCCATGATAGTGGATATTGAACTTGCGTTCACCGGTGGAATCTGTAAGCAGACTGTGTGCGGAAACGCACTCTATCGCTTCCGGCATTTTGTGTGTCGGTGAGGCTGGTCGCCAGATTCCCCGTGAAAGATTGACGTGAAAGAGATCCGTTCCGGCATAGCCTACCGACTCAATGTCTTCTCCGACCTGTGGTGGTGATACTACGAGATTGATCTTGACCAGTCTGTTCGATGTTGAACGCACCAGCATGGTGTCTCCGTTCCAAACCGTCAGGACATGTCCGATGATTTTTCGTCGTCCGAGCGCGACGATGACTTCTGGCGAGAGTTCGTCGGTATTGCCGATTTCCGGTGCACGAAACCATTCGTCGGATGGAGGTTTCAATATCCGTATTGCATCAGGTCGGGCAATCATGATTATTTTGCGTCCATGAATGCGGCGGCTGTGATGCCGGCTTAAGACTCCTTTTATCTCCACTTGCGCTCCGATCTGCGTGCGGATGTCGTTATACGGGATTTTTGATGCGGCGTTGACGGTTCGGTTTGAACAATCTATCACTAAGAGCGTGTGTCGGGGGTCGATTTCATCGGTTCTGATGTCGATGAGTGTTCCGGTGATCCGGATGGGTTTGTATAAAAGGCAGCTTTGTTCAATGTCATCTGCCGAAATGGGAATATGGTGGATGGGGGCTGCTTTCCCAAGAATGGTTACATTGGTGCAGTTTGCGTTCAATCCTTCGCTTAAACTTGGTTTGCTTCTTGGTTCTATCACACCGGTCGCAATGATAATGTCGTTAGGTTTAATGGCTGGAATGTATTCCGGCCGTATGTCGTAAAGATACGCTCCTTTCCCATTCTGAAATACGAAAAATCCACTTCGTTGCCCAATCGCTCCGGTGTACGCAGTGCCCCGTATCGAGAATGTTCTGCCGTTGGCGTCGTTTCGTGAAATCACCTGCATCAGTTCGGCGGCACTATGGATGGTGTCATTTGTGGCTTCTGCCGAACAGAACAGAAAAGCGAACGTTGCCGCAAGTATGGATAGATAGGATTTCAATGGCGACATTTTACCATATCGGCATGTTTTTACGATACTCCCTAAATAGGGATATGGACTGAATATGTGTGTTGTGCTAAATTTATTGCGTTTCCCAACCAGTAGAAAGAATAAGTAAAATGAGTGTGGTGAGAGCTTTTTTTGCGATGGTGTTGGCATTGCCTTTTATCGGCAATGCCGATGATGTGTTTTCTGTTCCTAAGGCGGAGTTTGCAAAGTATTATCGTCAGATTACCGGAAAGAATGTTGCCGATGGGATTGTGTTTTTTGCCGTTGATCCGAATGTGTCAAAATCCGGAAACGATGCTTATTCGATTGTTTCCGAAGGTGGCAGTTCGCCGGCTGTGACAATCAAGGGCGCGAATCTCCGGAGTGTCCTGTATGCGGTTTATGACCTCCTTGAAAGGCGAGGTGGGTGCCGTTGGTTCTGGGATGGTGACGTGGTTCCAAAGAAAGACTCAATAGATTTCTCCAATCTTGATGCGCGTGAAGAGTCGCGTTTCGAGTATCGCGGAATCCGCTATTTCGCACATCGCGGTCTTACGCGCTTTCAGGCAGAGCATTGGGGATTTGAGGACTGGAAGCGCGAAATCGACTGGTGCGTCAAGAATCGTCTGAACCTTTTTATGCTTCGCATCGGGCAGGACGATCTCTTTCAGAAAGCGTTTCCAGACGTTTGCCCATACCCTGATCCGTCCAAGCCTGTTCCGGAAGCGATGAGCGGATACAACAACCGTTCGCTTTTCTGGTCGCTTCAGTTCCGCGGTGAATTGCGCAAAAAGGTTATGGATTACGCTTTTGAACGCGGTTTGATGGCGCCGGAGGATTTCGGCACCATGAGCCATTGGTATTCGCGCACACCGAAGACGTTCCTGGAGAAGATGAAACCGCCGTTTCTCCCGCAGGAGGGCGGCAGTTACGGAGATCCTACCGACCGTGTCTGGGATATCCGCGACAAGAAATGGCTCGATGCCTACTGGAAGCTCACCGAAACTTCGATCGCCAACTACGGCAAGGGCGATCTGCTCCATACAATCGGCATTGCCGAGAGACACTGTTTCACGAATCGCGCCGACAACCTCAGGATGAAGTGCGATATGCTCGATCTTCTCGTGAAAAACGCCGCCGGACATTATCCGAAGTCGAAAGTGCTTTTCGCCGGGTGGGATTTCTACATGTCCTGGCAGAAGGATGAAGTGAAACAGCTCGTCAACACTCTTGATCCCAACCGTATTCTCCTTTGGGACTACGAAGCGGACGCGTACGATAGGACGAATTTCACGGAATGGGATGTAATCGGCAAGTTTCCGTACACGTTCGGCATATTCCTTTGCTACGAATCGGGGCTCGATATCCGCGCCAATTATCGGCTTATCGGCGAACGGCAGAAACTTGTTGAGAACGATCCTATGTGCAAAGGCTATATTCTCTGGCCGGAATCTTCGCATACCGATCCGCTGTGCCTTAAGTATTTTACCGAAAATTCGTGGCGGGCGGACAAGTACGACGTGAATGGCCTTATATCGGAATATTGCCGCGACCGTTATGGCGATCAGGCGGCAGATTTTGAATCGCTCTGGCGTGCGGCACAGCCGGTATCTACAAACCTGGTCGGTTGGGGCGGCAATTATGGACGCTACATCTTCAGTGCGTTGTCAAATTCCAAGGTTGCGGCCGATCCCAAGACATGCGCGGGGGAGTTTGTCGGATACGAAAGCGTTTCTCCTATGTTCCGTGCGCTTGCAAAGCTCGATCTTTCCAGTGAATTTGCGCGTCGCGACGCCTTCGACCTTGCGCGTACGGCAGGTGACCGTTTCGTGTTTGCGTTTGCAAAGCGTCTGTTGCGTGAAGCGCACGCGATAACGAACGGTACGGGGTGTGCGGAACTGGTGAAGAAGGATGCCGCACTTTTTAAACGCCTGGTTAAAGGCATGAGCGATATTCTTGAACTTCATACCGACTATTCGCTATGGGATTCTCTTGAAAGGCTCAATGCGGTTCGCCCTGTTGAAAATCCTGATTTCGGTAGCGTCCTTTTCGACAATGCCCTCAACCGTTATTGCGCATCGCATCAGTACGAGGCGGCAAGGTACGTATATGAGCCGATAGCCAACCGCTTTGCCGATTGGCTTTCGGCGTTTGCGGAAAAGGGCGGTGTTGCGCCCTGCGAATACGATGACAGCAAGCCGGAATATGCGGCGGCGCTCAAACGTCCGCTCGAATCGATGAAGCCAACTGCAGAGCGTTCAATTGAAAACATCCGCGCCGCTTTCAATGCTTTTGCCGCTCTCGCAGAAGAGGCGATGGATGCGAAAGTACAAGCCGTTCAAGCCGAAATGCCAGAGCCGACGGTCGTCATGACGCCTGGTTCGCAAGCGGATTTCCCACCGTTGGAAAAGGTTATGGGACGTGATTTCATTCCGCTCTACAAGGTTTATGAAGGTCAGAATTGGTCTGAGATTGCCGAACGCCTTGGAGGTTTGCCGCTTTTCCGTGAAGCGGCGCTCATGTGTGTAGGACAGAACAGGTTGGGTTTAAACAAATCAACAAGGGCGAAAAAGTTTTCCTCGCATTATGCGGAGCCGGTTCCGGAAGAAAAATGGCGCAAAACGCCATACGGTTTCAAGGGCCTGTTCAAGAATTCGAAAACATTTGAAGAAGTAATGGAAGGTGATTCGAACATTCCTTTCTTTGTTCAGATCAGGGAGGCGCGTCCGGCACACTGTCTTGAAGCCGAGTATCCGCTGGCCGATGTCGCCGGATACAAAGCTTGGCGAAATACGCGTAAGAATTTTGTCGGCGTTAGCACTCTCGGTGAATACGATAACGATTCGCGGATTTATTCGAGGGCGAAAATACAGGATAAGATGACACGGGAGCGTCTGCACAAGGCCTTCCCGCCATTGCCGCCGAACGACCGCCCGCTGGAACGGAGAAAGGCATGGTATGAATGGGCCAAGACGAGCCTTGCGCGCGAGCAGGCGTTGCATTTCGGGGAGACGAACCTTTGGCCGTTGATGTGTGCAACTCCGGGTGTGTCACACGTTTGGTGTTCGCTCGGCGTTCCCGGATTTTCGTACGAGGCGACCATGCAATGCGCGACGCTTCTGCCGATTGTTTCGCCTTTTGCAAGAGGCGCGTCTCGCCAATTCCGGGTTCCGTTTATCTGGTACATGGCGAACTACAATAATGTGTATTCAAGGAATGGTGTCTACAGTCCGGGACAGCATGACATGCGCGGTCCCAAGGCTTGGCGCAACAATCCGGAACTCGGACCCCGTCCGTTTCGCGGCGCATCACGCTCGTTCCTCGACCGCCTCGGGGCTTGGGGATGGCTTGTCGGTTCTACGTTTTTTGAAAACGAAGGCTGGGGTGGATTGCACATTGATGACCGCGACGGGATATTCAAGCCTTCGTTCTATGCGTATGATTTGAACAATGTCTATATGCTTTCGAAGAAAGTGGATCGGGGAGTGGCGTACACGCCGGTAGCACTTTTGACGCCGATGCTGGATATGTTTGGATACAATGGAGCAGAGAATTGTGTGGACCAGTGGACGCAGCCAGCGTTCTTCTATACGCTTGTTCCAATTAAAGGCCCTGATCCTCTCTTCAGGGAACTCAAGCGCCGCGGAACAGAGCCGTATTTCGTGAATTCGCCGTTCGGTGCGATCTGGGATGTGCTTTGTCCCGACGCCGGACAGAAGTCCGTGGATTTTGCGGCGGCTCTTTCGCCATACCGTTGCGCATTTCTCGTGGGCGGCGGATTCGAGAAGGGTTTCGTCGATCAGAAGGCTCTTGCTGAATATGTCAGGAACGGCGGCACGTTGTTTGTTTCCGCAGACCAGGTATCTGGCGGCGTCATATCTTCAGAGATGGCCGGTGTGGAGTTCGGTGTTGATATGGTCAAGGCCGATTCGAAAATCAGGTATTCTAACGGAAGTGACGCCATGACGCTGCGTGAAGATTATTCACTTATGGCGCCGAAGAGTGTTTCGGCGAAGCCTTTCCTGAAGGATGTCAACGGATCTGTGTTGGCGTTTCGCCATGAGATTGGGAAGGGCGCGGTAATCACGGTTACGGCTCCTCGTATGCTGCCTGTCGAGTGGGCGAATGCCGGCAGGACCGAATACAAAGATCGTATTGCTGGAATAATATCCGGAGCAAAAAGTTTCTCGCTCATAGAGTTTCTTTTGGAAAAGGTGCAGTGTGAGACGATGCCGGTTTCGGTTGACGGCAATATTCAGTGGGGAATCAACAAGACGAAAGACGGGTGGCTTTTGTGGCTCATGAATGCTGATGGCGTAACGAAGTTCCGCGGGGAGCGTCAGCAGATCGATATTTCCAAAACTTCATCGGTCCACGTGCAGATGAAGGATGGAAGTGCGGGAATGAAGGTTTCCGACGCAAAGACGGGTATTGCAATCAAGTCCTGCGGCGGCGCATTCAGCGTGAATGTACTGCCCGGCGAATGGCGGATTTTCAAATTGTCAAACAACAAATGAAGAAAGGAAGTTCTTCAATGAGCAGAAAACTTGATAAATTAGTTGTGGGAGCAATGGCATTGCTTTCGACAGGAGTATTTGCCGATACTCATGTGTGGAAAGCTGAAGGGCGGGTTAATGACTGGAACTGGAACGAACCAGGCAACTACGATTCGTCGCTTGGCGCGGCGGGGGTTCCCGAGGCCGGGGATATTGTGCAATTGCCAGATTCCGCTGATATCTTTGTTCTTGGAACGGACGACGCCTCAATGGAGATTGTGTCTGGTTTGTCGCAGGTTGTGACGCCTGCGGCGGGCAGTCGTGTGATTTTCGATCTCGGTTCAGGTGTAGACTTGTCCGTTAATGGTGCGATTTCCAGCGTTCTGGAGGCAGAACGCAAATCGCTTGCGTCAAGCAGCGAAGAGCATAAGAAGGGCACAATCGTCAAGCGGGGCGACGGAACGCTTAGGCTCTCGCGGGTGCGCTATTCCGATGGTTCTGGTAATGATACTTACGCCTACTACACGGCTATTGTATGCGAAGAAGGAGCCTTGCACATGCCGGAATTGCCATCGACCACCGCGACGGCCTATACGTCATATTTCTATGGATATGTCTCTGTTTCTAATGGCGCGACGCTTTTCGTGGTTTCCTGTCCATACAAAGACGTGCCGACAACGAGCATGCGTAGGCTGTACGGCGAGGGTGTCGTGACAAATGCAGTCACGAGACGTAGCGGCATTTCGGTCGCTAACCGTGCGAATGATCCCGACAGTGATTTCTCCGGCGTTATCGGCGGTGCGATAAGCATTGCGGTTCCCGGACGACTCATGATGAGATCCACCGGGAACGTCCACACCTACCATACGCAAGCGCAATCGTTTTTAACGACTGAACCTTGGCGCGGAGCGCAGGGGCTGGCCGTGTTCGGTGTGCAGAAAATCGGCAATGTGGGCGAGGCATCGTCGTCGGGTCCAAATGGAATGATTGGCTATACGGCGCGAGCCGGTGCGTTCCTTTATCTTGGTGAGGGGGAGATTACGGATAAGAACTTCACCTTTGAGACGCCGATGGAGCGTCCTGCGTTGTTTGACGCAGGTGTGACTGGAGGAATCAATTTTATAGGTGACGTGGTCCATGCCTCTGATTCTGATATCGTCACTTTGCGGCTCGGCGGCGATAATACTTCCACCTGTACGCTGAAGGGCGCTGTCTCCAACGGAGTCTATTTCGTGAAAGAAGGTTCCGGCACTTGGCGTTTCGCTGACGATCCGTGCTACAGCGAAAGCAGGCGATTCGCGCAGTCTATGATTCTTGACGGCGGTACGCTCCAGTTCGACTCGATGGAAGAACGCGGATGGCGTTGTTCGCTCGGTACCGCCGCCTCGCCTTCCGACGTATATTGGGGAGCGCGTAACGACGCGGCGCATCCGTCGGAATTCGCCTATCTCTCGGGAACGAATGCGGCGAGTATCATGGAGTTCACCGGAACGAATGGCGCCTATGCAACGCAGCGCCCGATTGGACTTCGTGGCAATCTCACGTTGAAGAATGATACGTCTCATCCGTGGCGTTTCTCAGGCGTCCGGCCGGCGACTACCGGTGCAAAGACGCTCGTTCTCGATGCATCGCAGAACATCGCCAACGAACTCGCTGGCATTTCGGACGATGCGGCAGGTCCCGTGTCTGTCACTAAGACTGGTATCGGCAGTTGGACGCTCAACGGCTCGAACGTCATTCACGGCACTGTTCACGTGGCGAACGGCACACTCAAGGTCCACAACGCCTCCGGCAAGTTCCGCTACTACAAGTTGACGATTCGCGATTCAGGAAACCCAGGCAAAGGGAGTGCGCTTAACATTGGAGAAATCGGCCTTTACGACGCAAGCGGGAATCAGATCAACAAGGGCTATTCGCGGAACGACAACTATCACGAGATTTCCGCAGGTCAGATCGCACTTGCCCGTTTTGGTGCGCATTGGCCAGCCGGTTTCAATTCGCTATGCAACGGGAAGTCCGACCAAACGAACCTTAGGGTTATTGAAAATGGAGCGAACATGAAATTGAGTGCCGACAATGTTTGGACACACATTCCAGTGCTCTTTTGTCTCCCAGACAATGCGGCTGACGTGGCATCTTACGACATCCTTTTCTATTCCAATGCGTCAAGTTCCCCTGGGTACACGCCCGGAAATTGGGTGCTGGAAGCGTCGCCCGACATGATTCATTGGACATGCCTGCATGATGTCACGTCTGTTGATGCTACGGGAATGGGAGCGGATACTTGGGTATTTGCGCGGACGGTGGATTCCCACGGCTCTTCCTCTTCGCCACTTCCGGCGACACACGAAGGTGGATATTCCCTTGCCGCCGATTCTTCAACCATTCCTTGCACTGTGCTTGACAATGCCACTGTTTCGGTGGCGAAGGGGGCAACTCTTGAGACATCGGACAGCATAGCAATTTCGAAGTTGCGTCTTGACGGATCCAGTGCTGGTAATGGAACGATTTCAGGATTCTCCTTCGCGGAAGACGGTGATCTTGAAGTTGTGAACCTCAATGCCGACGACCGTGTTGAAATTGATGTGGATATTTCAAATGTTGAAGGAAAATCCAATCTCTCCAAATGGGGGCTGACGGCGACTGCTGCCGATGGTTCACGTCTTCTTCGCAAGGCGATTATGTCCAGTGCCGGTAAGCTTTCGATCTGCGCCAACGGCTTTGTGGTGATAGTGAAGTAAAGAGCAATGAAATTTTCTCAGAGCGACTCCTTTGCCAACAGATAAGTTAGTGAAAGAAGTCTTATTGATATGAAAAAGCTGGTATTGTCAGGTGTCCAAATGGCAGAGGGGTGCAAATAAATGAGTTTAGGGTCTAAAAGGCTGGAGTCTCTGGATGCCCTGCGTGGATTCGACATGATTTGGATTATGGGGCTTGCTGCCGTTGTCCGCGCTTTTTGCGAACAGTTTCCCTGTGGAGCCTCTTCATGGGTCGCTTTGCAGATGAAGCATGCGCCTTGGGGCGGGTTTTCCTTCTATGACCTCATATTTCCGCTGTTTCTTTTCATGACGGGAATGTCGTTCCCGTTTTCATATGCGAGCCAGGTCAGGAAGGGCCTGTCCCCGACGAAGATACATCTGCGGATGTTTAAGCGCATGCTGCTGCTGATTCTTCTGTCGATGGTGCATTGCGGCGCGTTGCAGTTCGATTCCGCAAAATACCATTATGTCAGCGTTCTTCAGCGAATCGGCATTACGGGGTTTCTCGCTGGCCTGATGTACATGCACTTCAGACCGCGCGTACGGATTGCGGTCGCCGCCGCGATTCTCGTCGGTTATTGGGCGTTGCTCATGTTCTGCCCGTCGCCGCTTGCGCCTGAGGGGGCTGGACCGTTCGCAAAGCAGGGGAACATAGTTGATTGGCTGGACCGCTGTCTTGCCTTGAGATCATGGTTCGGGCGAGATCCGTTTGAGATCAGAGACATTCCTCTTTCATTCTTCCAGGTGCCGTTGGCGCTTCTCGGCATGTTCGCCGCAGATATCGTCCGGAGCGAACGTATGACACCTTCCGGAAAATCCCTGGGGATAGCCTCGATCGGAGCAGCGCTTTTGCTGTCTGGAGCGGGGCTCATATTCACGGGCTGCGACATAATCAAGAACATTTCCACTCCAAGTTTCATGCTTGTCACTGGCGGGCTTTGCATGATCCTTTTCGCGGTGTTTCATTGGATCATAGACGTGAAGGGGTTTGCCGCCTGGAGCTTTCCGCTCAGGGTCGTCGGAATGAACGCGCTCGTCGCATATCTGATGCAGACGTTTTTGCCGATCAGATCGATGGTGAAGTTCTTCTTCGGAGGTGTGGCTTCACTGACATCCTGTCCGGATTTAGTGATGGCGGCAGGCTACTGCGTCATCTGCTGGCTGATTCTTTACTTCCTTTACCGCGTCAAGGTGTATGTGAAGGTGTAGCCGAAGCCCGATGTTTCAAGATGGAAGAATACGTCAATATGAAAAAACTGTTAGCTTCAGTGTTTGCGCTCACCGCTTCGCTGGCGTCTGCGTCGAAACCTCTGAATGTGCTTGTGCCGGTCAATTGGGCTGATGAGCCGAAAGAAGTCATGGTCAAGGAGCTTCGCAATATGCATGACCGTTACGGCCTGGAAAATCAAGGGGACATACCCTTCAAGAAGATGTGATAAGTTAAAAATAACGTGCGGTATTTGATTAAGTGAACGATTTCTGTTGGTTCTTGGAGGGACAGACCCTTCAAAAGTGCTTGATCAAGGGGTATGTTAGGTGATTTGAGGGTTATCTTTAATCACGGCAAGATCTGCGCAATTGGCAACGAGATTTCGCACCATAATCTTGTAAATCCTGTTAATCCTGTTGTAGGCTGTAAGAGAGTTGAGATTTCGTCCGAACCGTAATCTCATAATGCGAAGAGAATATTCCGAATAGAATTCTCTTTGGTCTTGCAATGGTGCTAGCGCGAGAATTGCTCCGAAGTAAATTCTCATTTTGGGTGGTAACTGGTTGGATACATGGAATGTGTCTGGTGGGACGGTACGGTGGCAAATTGTGGGATGCAATGCGCCGAACAGGATTCAAGCAGGGACATGTGGCAGCCGGTGAAAAGCGGTATGCGCCTTCCTCTGCGCCAAAGGCGACAGCATCACTGTCGACTTCTGCAAATAGTCTAGCGGCGAATCGCGTTGTCATCCTTGCCGCAGTGCGTATGAAACTTGAAGAGTGTACATCCTTCAAAAAAGTGGAATAAGTAAAAAAGAAGTTCTTAAAAGTTGAAAGGAGACATCTATGTTTGAAGATTGTAATTTTGTGGGAGCCCATGAGGCGGCACATGGTTTTTGATTTCCTTGAAAAAAAGTTGGCATTCTGATATACTACCACGCAATTTTCAAAGGAGAAAACAAATGGGTCTGTTAGGTCAAGGTCTTGTTCTCATGCTTGCCGGCATGGGTATCGTATATCTGTTTCTTGTGGTGCTGATTGTCACCGCCAAGTATTCCTCCGCGTTCGTCGCGAAGTTTGATTCGATCCTTCCGCAGGATGCGCCGAAGAAGGCTGCCAAGCCTGCCGCAGCTGCGAACGATGATGCTAACATCGCTCTTGCCATCGCCGTTGCGATGGGCTGATAGGTTTATCAATTTCACAAATATTATTTAAAAGGAAAACGAAAATGGCAAAGAAAACAGTAAAGTACATGCTCACAGCGTTCCGCGACGGTTTCCAGTCCGTTGTTGGAGCCCGTGTTCTCTCCAAGGACTTCCTTCCCTGCGTGGAGGAATGCTATGATGCCGGCGTGCGCTGGTTTGAGGCAGGCGGCGGCGCTCGCTTCCAGAGCTGCTATTTCTACTGCCAGGAAGATGCGTTCGACGTTATGGACGCATTCCGCAAGGCTGCTCCTGAAGCCGATCTTCAGACGCTCTCGCGCGGCGTGAACGTGGTGGGTCTCGACTCCCAGAGCTCCGACATGATCAAGCTCCATGCCGACATGTTCAAGAAGCACGGCATGAGCTCCATCCGCAACTTCGACGCCCTCAACGACGTGGATAACCTCAAGTGGTCCGGCCAGTGCATCCACGACGCCGGTCTCAACCACGAAGTCGTCGTTACGATGATGGGTCTTCCTCCGGGAATCGACACTCAGGGTACGCACTGCGCCGAGTTCTACCGCGACCGCCTGAAAAAGATCATGGATGCCGGCATTCCCTTTGACCGCGTCTGCTTCAAGGACGCTTCCGGTACGTCCACGCCCCGCACCGTGTTCGAGACGATGCAGGCTGCGCGCAAGCTCCTCGGCGACAAAATCCACATCCAGTTCCACTCCCACGAGACGGCCGGCAACGGCGTGAGCTGCTACCTTGCTGCTCTCAAGGGTGGTGCGGACGGCATCGACCTCTCCATGGCTCCGATGAGCGGCGGCACCTGCCAGCCCGACATCATTACGATGTGGCACTGCCTTGACGGCGATCCCGATTTTGGCTTTGACTTCGATATCAACAAGATCAAGAAGGCCGAGGACAGCTTCAAGGAGGCGATGAAGAAGTACTTCCTCCCGCCGGAAGCGATGAACGT
>SUVZ01000079.1 GCA_015061765.1 Lentisphaerota bacterium | reverse complement strand
CGAGCTGGTCAAAGTTGAATATGTGCGAACCGAATTGAAAGGCATGGGAAACCTGCTCGACCTTTACATCCACGCCGTCAGGCGCGGATACCTCGAACTCACCATCCGCCTTGCGATGCTTCTCTATCCGTTCATCGATCTGTGCCTGCACCTCGACGTTCCAGAGACGGCTGTAAGCATTCGCAGCGGAACACTCAGAATGCACATCATTGGCTACAACAGCAAATGCGATTGCGGAACAACCTGTCAGAATAATCTTTTTCATAATTTCATCGTTCCTATACAAGATGGAACCCTTTTCTTTCTGCTCTTTATTATACCATAGACAGAATAGAATCCTTTTAGGGATCACTTCACCGACACCTTGAAGAACTGCGGAAGAAGCGGTTGAAGTATCGCTTCGGAAACGGCAAATGCCGCCGAAGCCTTGCCTATGGTCTTCCATGTGCCGTCGTCCTGAAGGTGTGACACCGTGCCACCATGCCATTTTGAAGCAAAGCGGAGCTTGAAGTCAGAACGCGGCTCTCCGCATAGATTTTCCGCCATCACCAGAAGTTCCTTTTCGTTCTTGGCGGAAATCAACCACGTGGACGGTGTGTTCGGAGCTGTCACGTCTATCTCCTGTTCTCCTGCAAGCTTAGCGAAGAGATTATGGAACATCTCCTGTTTGCGCGGAGAGTAGATGGAAGGATGAGCCTTTGCATCAAGCGAACGGCTGAGCACCGCCACCCTTCCGCCGAGTGAGTTGCGATAGTAGACCGTTGCTGGAGCCACGTATTTGCCATCCAGATCGTACAGCGCAGACCACGTCTGAGCCCCATCTACAGGAGTGAGCTTGGCAAGTGCGCTCTTCTTTGGAGACCAGCCGATATAATGCAGCGACTCCGTCTTGCGGTTGTAAAGCTTTTTACCGCGACACTTGCACCCGGCCACCGGTTCAATCGCCTCATACTTGTACAGCATTTCAGCGGGCTGATCCACAGCTTCACATCCCATAAGAGACGAAAAACCTCGCCTTGAAAGTATGAGTGACGCTTCTGCGTCAACCAAAAGTCCGCCAGAAAGCAAACTGCGCAATTCATCATCTGAAAGCTGATTCGCCGTGGGACCGAGCAGCATCGCAACCGGAGCGTCCTCAAGAGTGGTCATAGGAAGCCCCATTTTACCCAGGAAGTATGCATGAACGGGAAGCATGCCTGAAGATGCACTTTTTGTCGTTTCCCGGACCATGTACACCTCCTTCGGCGTGTACACCGCTCTCACGCCGCACGGACGCATCGTCGAGCGCAAGTCTCGCACGGCCTCAAGCTTCCTGCGGAAACCGACCAGCCTTTGGGCGTACCCATCGTCACCCATTGGATCGTCCGAGTACTGCGTGCAGTAATAGTACGAAC
Organism: Lentisphaerota bacterium; assembly: GCA_015061765.1. The sequence goes on along the minus strand of SUVZ01000079.1, from coordinate 10,709 downwards.
CGGTGACGCCCGCCATAATCGCACCGGACAGCTCTGAAATCAGATAGAGCGAAGAATTGTAGAAACGCGTATGCGGATATGGATCCGTCTCATGAATGATCTCAATATCCTTGCCGAGATGCTGTGCGCTCCAGAATGTGTGGGCAAGTTCTCCAGGCAGGGTCGTCGGCGCATTCTCGTTGTAGTATGCCGCACCGAATATGCGTACCATCGGACGCGTCTTCCCCGCAAACGCGCGGACAAGCGTCTCGGTGGAGTCACCATCGATATCGACAAATCCGGACTGGCACAAACACACCCTTATCGAAGGATCGACACTGTCTATCGCCGAGCGCAGACTCTTCGCAAGACCTTCGAGCGAGCCGCGAGAGAGCATTGCGAACTGGCTGCGCAACGGCGCGTTCTCCGCCGTGGGCTTTCGGAACATCTCGGCGATCTCCTTGGCTGTCCATTCCCTGCCGGTACGCTTTGCGTACTCGGAGAGATGCAGAGGACAGAAGCAGCCCTTCATTGCATTCATGCCGCCATGGTTGGACAATGTATAATCGTCCTCGAAAAAGATTATCGATGGATGCGCCCTGCTTGCGCACGCCACGATCTTCGCCTTGAAATCTTTCACGTAGCCCTCGTCAAGCGGACACGATGCGTAGGTCTTGTTGCCGTCGCAATCCATGAGACACTGAAACGGACGATACTTGCCGCCACTGATCGTCGGCACGATCCACCATCCGATTTCAACGTCCAGATCCGCAAGCTCACGCTTTGCATACGCGATCGAATCGCCGAGCTTTTCCCAATCGGAGATGTCCGTCCCCTTGTAATACTGCTTGCACCATGGCCCGATAAGCACAAACTTCCGCAGACCGTAGCGGTCATGCATATTGCGAAGTTCCTTGACCATGACCTCCTTTGGTTCTCCGGTCCAGTCTATGGGCACAAGCACATTCAGCGGTTCTGACGCACCCACCAATGCAGTTGCAAGCGCAAATACAGAAGCGAACAATTTTCTCATGTCAATTTATTCCTTTACATTAAATCATCTGATATCGGCTACACCTTCACATACACCTTGTTGCGATGGAGGAAGTAAAGGATCAGCCAGCAAATGCCGCAGTACCCTACCGCCATCACAAAATCCGGACAGGAAGTCAGCGACGCCAAGCCTCCAAAGAAGAATTTTGCTATCGCCCTGATCGGCAGTATCGTCTGCATCAGATACGCAACCAGAGCGTTCATTCCGACAACCCGCAGCGGATAGCTCCACGCCACCCATCCCTTGACATCTATCACCCAATGGAACACCGCAAACAGAATCATGCAAAGGCCGCCGGTCAACAGCATAAAACTCGGAGTTGAGATGTTCTTTATTATTTTACAACCCGTAAACATAAGCAGGATGCCCGCAAGCGCAAGCACGGCACCAATCAACGCAAGCTTCACGGACCTCTTCGCCGGGCGCACTCTATCGCACCTGACAATATCAGCGGCAAACATTCCTAGTAGTGCCAATGGAATCTGAAAAAAGGAGAGCGGAATGTCTCTGATTTCGAACGGATCACGTCCAAACCAGGCACGTATGGAAACGAACCTGTCTATCCAATCCACAATATTGCCGCTCTTGACATACGCCCCCGCACCCTCGGGCGCAAGCGGCGAAGGGCAGAACGTCAGCAAGGCCCAATAACCCGCAACAATGCCGACGGCGACCGCAATCCTTGTTCGCCGACCAAAATGGACATACACCAATCCAGCGAGAAACCCGGTGATTCCGATACGCTGAAGAACGCTTCCGTAATGGTATTTGTCGGGATCAAACTGCAGAGCACCGCAATGCACCATCGACAGAAGAATAAGCATCATCATACGCTTGAACATACGCCAATGGATTTTGGCTGGGGACAGACCCTTCTTAACCTGACCAGCATATGAGAACGGAAACGAAACGCCTGCCATGAAAAGGAACAGCGGAAATATGAGATCATAGAAGGTGAACCCGCCCCACGGCGCATGCCTCATCTGCATGGCAAGCCAGGAAGCGCCGCCATCAGGGAAGAGACCGCAGAATACACGGATGACCATGGCGAAACCCATGATCCATATCATGTCGAATCCGCGAAGGGCATCAAGCGACAGAAGTCGTCCACCGGCTTTCACAGGATTGCCATCTCTCATTTCTTCACCACTCCATCCTTCCTTTCAGGGACGGCGAGAATAACCCGATCAATCCATATCCTGCTTGGCGCAGTGCCACCTTCCTGATATTTCCTCCCGGTGAACTTTACAGACACAAATATCTCAAACTCGCGGTTGTGGAGCTCTCTATTCTTCCAAAGTTTTAGAGACGTCTGCCATGTGCCAGTCAGCCAGATGTAGGAGTCCGGCGGCAGCGTCGCCGCCCCGATACGATACCATGCATAACCGCTATTCGAAAGAGGCTTCGGGAAAGACTTCTTGATGACGGTTTTCCTTCCGGCACGATCATACAGCCCAATGGTGTAAGGCAGATCGAAGTGACTGGATCCATCGGCATCTATCCGCACAGCGCGTCCCGCCTCACTTTCAGCGTCATCAACCACAAATACCGTCTTTTCCAATCCGCTCCCCGGGCTGATGAACGCCGCCGTAAAATCGTATATCTCACGTCCAGAGAAAAACGCTGGCGGAGGAAGTCCGATGGCGGCCACAACCTGATCGTTGGCCTTGCTCTCGGTCATTCCCGGATACTTCATCATCCATTTCGGCCAGAACGTCTTGATCCGCTCCGCCGCAGCAAGGGTCTTCGAATTCGGCGTTTGACAGGTGGCTCGTGATCGCAGGCACACAAGACGGTCCAATCCGACCCGTACCCTTTTCACTCGCGAAAGGAACGGTTCTCGCCCTTCCGTCATCCGCTCTGCAGATTCAAGAAGGCGATTCCCCTGCGCAACATCCTCAGCCGAAATCCAATCAAAGTCGGAGATTGCGGGAAACCACCCTACATTCCCGTTCCTTGTGCGGCGTGCCGCATCCAGCATCTTCCTGTAGGCCAACACACAATCCCCTGCATTTCCATAATACTCCTTCATGAACGTGGATATGAGCACGTCGCCGTCAAGAGAGGGATCCTCCATAAGCTTCGTCTCAAGATGGTACTTGAGTTCCCACATATCCGCCTTGTGCGGAGATTCATGCTCCCAAAAGAATCCGTACACGCCCCGTTTGAGACACTCCCTGAAATACTCAGCATAGTGAAACTCGCTCGGGAACGGCAAACCTGTCAGCTCGGCCGTGTATGTGATGGCATAATCCCATATCGAAAGGTTCTTTGCGCACTTCGACCATCCGGCAAGGAAATCGCTGAATGTCGTGTTCCCCTTCTCGGACATCCCCGCCGCCTGGTTGGATTTAGTGTCGCACAGCCGCACCATTACGTTGTCAGCAGCCCGCTTGCCGCCCTTTGGTGGAGTTTCAGTCGCATGGTATGCAAACGTGTTCACCAAAACATCAGGATATTCGTTTCGCACTGACGATGCGATGTCATTCACGAAATCAAGAAGAAGTCCGCTCATGTTCCAACGGTTCTTCGCCGCAACACAGTTCGAGCAGGCGCAGTAGTTCCAGTTGTCGTTCTCGGAAATGTCGTATACATGAGGAGGAGGCACTCCCAGCTTTTTGAATTTAGCAATGTCGGCTTCGATGAACCCTTTAAGCCGCCTCTTCATCTCTTCGCGCAGTTCCATGTTTGTGAGACACAGCTGACTCGACTTCCCGGCAACCCTTTTGCCGGTGCGCCCGTCGAGAGAGAACCATTCAGGGTGATCTTTAAAATACTTTTCGGCCGGAATGTAACTGTCGAAAGAATGGCAGCCGCACGGCGCACCATATCGGATGAAGCCTCCGAACTCCGCACCGGAAGGACAATTTGCACTGTCCGCGCCATTCAGCCTTTTGCGCACTGCAAACGCCGCGAGACCAGGTTCACGGAACGCGCGGTAGATATTCCTCAGCCGAAACGCCGGATAGCCAGCCATATCCAAACACGGAAGATCGAGCGCAACGGCATACGGAACATGCTCCTCCTGAGGAGACCACCACCGCACCCCGCACACATCTTCGAGAAAATGGCTTACCGCATACAAGGTGCCACGGGTACCTCCTCCAAGAAGAGCCACATCCGCCCCGAATGATTTCACCATCCACTGCTCATTGGTCATATCCGCAGAACAAAATCCCCTACCCTTGGCGAAAGAAGTGTCACCTACGTGAAACACTACACCTTTCTTGCCATCGACGGAGAGCGAATCCTTAACGAGTTTTGACAGATACGTCTCAAGTTCCTTAGCCGCCTGACGTTCGTATGGTTTGGATTCGTCAGGGATGCGTATTTCATAAGGGGCCGCGATGGCGGTAGCACATACCGCCATCAACGCCACTATTTCAGCAACTGTCTTTTTCATGCAGCAACAATAGCCTGTCAGCGTATGATGAACACAGTTCCGTTCTGCCACGGCGAATCCTTGCGGAACGACTGGACTTTTCTAACCATCACGTAGTTAGGATCTTCAAGGGAACGGACGGCTGGACCGCCGTCAGGACATGCCAGATTGAATCCAAGAACTATGTCACGACCGGAAATGTCGAACGATGGATTTGAAACCCTTGTCGTTTCGGCATCCGACACCGTGAACACAGTCTTGGCAAGGCCCCACTCCTTGAGGTCCCTTGATGCATACAGGCAAAGCGAAGTCCCGTTAGGCGTGGTCGCCGCCCAGTACTGTCTGCGAACAGGATCGTACTTCACCGCAAATGGGCGATCGGAGCCGGGAAGCTCTATCCCCTCCTCGACAACCGCAAGTTCGACTCCAATAGCATCACGAGATGCGATATTCACCGTTGCAACGCCAGAACCGTTCACCCCTGCGGGAACGAATACGGAAATCCTTCCGGCAAGATCCGCGAAAACAGGACCAGGGAAAGGCTTCGCCGCCTCTGAAACAACCGAAGCGACCTCTGGACGGAAATCAGAGATTCCCTTTTCTGCTGTTACAGCACCCGAGATCAGACCTACCTTATCCTTCATAAGATACGACAGATAAAAACGCCCGTCAGATACCAATCCGGATCCTGGATAAATCTCCTGCATTGTGACAATCTCCGGCTCCAGCACTTTAGCCTTGCGAAGGACAGCCACATTTACATCGTTCGTGAAAAAGGCCTTGCGGCTTTTTGTCTCAAAAGAAAACGTAGAGTATCCCACACGCCCATCACATCCAATCCACGGCATGTTGTAGCCGATGGAATAACCCGAATTTCCTCGATCGTATGCTGTTCGTCCCAGAGCATAAAGCGTTCCATCTTCTTTGCATTCGAATGGAGATGCATGATACACATAAACATTTGTCGTCCAATTTCCCCAGGTGACACCCTTATCCTTTGATCGATATGCGAAACCTTTCGAATTCTTACTTGAAGGAATTGAGCGTGCCCCATAAAGCACCCACCAATCACCATTAGATTGAACTGCGACCGCAGGTGGAGTGCGCGGGGGCTGATGCGCAAAAGAATGATTTATCACCGTTCCGTATGTTGCGGCCACGGAGGAATCATGAGACGGAAGAACCGGGCGCGCCGGAACTTCCAACAATGCTGCCACATCCTTATACTCATTGTACATGGATTTGATCGCTTCATCCGTAGGTGCGCCATCAAATATTCGAAGATCGTCAAAATACGACTCAGACAGCATGAACCTTTCATGACCATCTACAGTTCCACCAAGAACAAAATCCATGGTATCATCAAGTCCCAAACTCCCTACGTTACCGTCCTTGGAGCCTTTCTTTTCTCCATCAATCCAAATAGAGACGTTTTTCCCTTTTTTGACTACGCCGATATGGTGATACTTGCCATCGCGCAACACAGCCTCGCCAGTGGTAATGCTTATCGAATCAAGCAAGGTATTATTCACCTGGAGCTTTCCGCAATCCATCATGAGTGAAAACCTACCTTTATTGTTGTTACTCATATTGTTGGAAAGAATATTGACGGTGGTATCCTTGAGATTATTGCATCCGAACCACATGAATATGCCATAGTCGCCACCGATCATCCCTCTTGAACCCTCAAGTATCGCATGGGAATAATCTTCATGGAAATACAAAGCCCCGCCAGACACCCCCACAGCGCCGCTCTGCGTACGATAAGAGCGTATCGGATATGTTTCCGAAATCGAGTTGGTGCAAACAGGCGCATTGGCCGGCTCATCAAATTTATAGTGCGCAATCTCCCTGGCCCCAGAATCCTCATAGGAAAAGTCACTGAAGATATACGCCCGAGCGCAGGATCGAGCCGCATCCGTGCCAGTGTAAAGCTTAAGCCCTGTGTTTGGCATTACGCTCACAGATGTAAGCTTGCCTTCAGCCTTGTCACATGTCATCTTCAGCATGCGGCACCCTGGTATGTAGGAAGCGTACAATTCGCCGCCAATCTTCCTTATCTGCGCATAATGCTGCGTCGAAGGACTTGTAAAAAGCGGGTCAGACCCTTCCGCAGCATAATCAAAAACACTTATTCCAGAGTCCTCGCCACAGACATAGAGAAGTTTCTCTCCTTCATCAAGATATGCACCGGTGGCATTTTGCTTATAATATTGCCTCAATAGGCTGTAACTGTCTTCATTGATTGAATAGACGAATACATTTCCGGTTGCAACTTTGTCTTTATTCGCTACAATCAGCGTGCTGCCATCGCTCGTTATGCATACGGGACCTACTGGTGATGAATACGGACCAAGAACGCTTCCGCCGGTGCCGTCAGAAGCCCTATACCTGTAGATATAGCACTTATTGCCATTCCCGTACCCCGGCTGATTCACATAGAGATATTTGCCGTCAGGGGATGCCGTTATCGCCTCGATCCTGCAGACCTTCTTGTTGTCCGGATCCAAGATTTCATCCACAAACACACCCAGGTAGTTTCCCTCTAAGTCATACTTGAGTATTCTTGCCGATCGACGATCAGTCTCATTCTCGTTCCTGTTATCGTAGCCCGCCCATTCAGTCACATAAACGACATCCCCAACAAGAACCGCAGCTCCTGGAACATGGCAATGTCCATCGAAAGGATGCACGATCGAACGTACATATTCCCATGTGTCAGGCATCACATCGTAAAGCAGTATGTGCGCCTGCTCACGCCACCAATCGCAATGCGTCAAGAGCGCACGATATCGAGTGGCGCCAAAGACAGGCATTGAGGCCAAAATGGACAATGCGGATGCGATACATATCCGCTTCATCGTTACAGTCAGTGAACTGTTGTGTGAATGCATGACGTTCTTCCTTTCATTGAATTAGACTTGCAACATCCGTGAAAGAGCTATTTCAAGCCCTTCCGCGCCTCCGAAACCTTTTCGTAATGAAAATCAGCCAGTCTGCGCAGCTCGGGAATATGCTGCCCCCATTCTGATGCAACATCCTTGTCGAGCCAGAATCGGCAGGTCTCGCCTGCCGTAAGATTCAACTTAAGAATCCGCCCAACGGTTTTCTCCAGTTCGTATGTTTTAAGGTTCAGCACCTGGCATTCAAACGGCAAGGTAAAATCGTATTTGCCCGGACGCAGACAGTGCACTGACACGAAATCGCCGTTCATGTTAATCTGAAGCCCCGTCCTATCTACAGCCGCATACGCACCTGATTCACGCGCCAGACGGTTCATGAACCCAGGCGTGAACCCGGCCGGTTCACACACGTAAACACGGCGGCAATCCGGATCATCTCGCATTGCGACGGCGGGACGTCCATCATCCACATAGCGCGCAAGGATTCTCACGCCATCAGCCTCCTTCACAGAACAACGGTTGCGCGTGCGGATGGAACGCGCCCATTCGCGCATCGTGTATTCGTTCATCATGGAGGACATATTGTCCGTCACACCAGGTTCAGGAACCACATTATGGGCAAACAGACCATCGCTCTTGAGACACACCGGATCAAAACGGATTTCGGAAGAACCACCAAAAGCAGCAGTCTCCGAAAGGAAAACAAGTGTCGTTCCCTGAGAGGCAAGGCGCTTAAACATGGCCGCGCGTTTTGAATCTATGTGACGGAAAAACGCGAGTACGACCATCTTCTTCCCATCGAGAAGCGCCGGACGGCGGAATACGTCGTCTGCAAGAAATCTCTCGTACGGAACACCGCTTGTGCCGAACAGCCGGACCTGTCCTGCATATATGAAATTATCCGTATACTGTATATGGTCAAGCGGATCTTTACCGGACTCGACTTCAGTGAGAATGTTCTCTTCATCCAGCACAACCGCCACATCAGGACGCCACTTCGACGGCTTCACCTTGGACATTATCTCTTCTTCCCGTACATGGTGACGGATATCAGCCGACATTGATGGCGTATCCCACCATCCGCCAGCCATGTCATAGAGCCAGTATCCCATACGGGTGGCGTCGGCTTCCCCTGAAACCTTTCGATACATGGTCTGCCACATCGGGAAATCCGCCGCTGTTCCCAGGCTTTTGAGTGTCACCGCTCCCCCGCCCATCTCGCTTGTGCGAACCGGGGCGTATGTGCGATAGTCAAATTCGCTCCAGAAAAGCTTGCCGTGCAGATGGAGAGAGTCCGTTGGAATGCCAGAAATGGTAGGGTATGCGGGCAAGCGCTCCCGATAGCTCGTTTGGCAGACCATCACATCCATTGCATCTGAATTTATGAAAGACGACACGTGCAAAGCCGCTCTTCTATCCCCCTTGAATGGAGATTCGGTCCACATTACGCCGATTGACGGCTTGCCGATTACGCGCTTAAATTCGCGCACGATCTCCTCCTGCGCCCGAAACCCTGTCTGCTTCATGCAATACGCATAGTTTGTGCTGACACAATTCGGCTCGGCAATCATGCGCTGGTACTCTTCCTGCGCCGGTTTTGAATAATCGACATAGGGGATTGAGAACTGTCCGTCATGAAATCCACAGGTATGGATTCCAACTATGCGCTTGGTCAGCCCTTGCGATTTAAGTTCCTGAAGCAATTCTCTGATACCGCGCTTGACCCACTCGCGCATTACGCGGGATGATGGAGACGGCCATTGGCAGGCGCGTTTTCGGAATTCCTCGGAAGTGGATCCCATGTAGCCAATGATGCAACTGCTCCCCAACCCCATTACAGGTTCACCCTTTATGTTTATCCATGCTTCATCCGGATGATGCTTTTGGACAAAATCACGTGGTGTCAAAAAGCTCACCGATATGAGAAAAAGCGAATCCGGGGCGATGCGCATCGCATTCTTGATCTGTGCTACCATCTCCTTGATTTTGAAGTTGGAGCCATCCGGGTCGCAATTCCTTCCAAAACTTACGCCTTTTACCATAAGTTTGAGAGCACTTCCGCTCAATCGGTGGCCACCGAAATTCTCCAGTTCACCTGCCGCCGCGCGCTTTTCGCCATGTCGGGAATAATATGCAACCGGAGCGGATATCTTCCCGTCCACAATTAGTCTACTAATCCCGTCTATACGCTCCACTTTTGCCGTATGTTCTATATCAGCCGCAATCATCCTGTCAAACTCCGCTTCGTCCATGCGTTCGGAACTTCTGTCAGGAACGGGAATGCTGTTGTATTTCTTATTCCACAACGCCCTTGCTGCATCCAACCTCTCAGCAAACCAATTGCTCCATGTGCTGTCCGACGGCGCCCCGCAAACCACTATGACGGGAGTGACAATGTCGTCCTCGGCATAGCATTGAGCATATTTCCGGTAAACCATGCCAGGAGCGGTGCAGGGCATTCCACGCATCGTCTGAAGTCCACCGCGCCAGAAATTCTTGTTTTCAGCTGGAGAGAGTCCGTACTTCTTCTCCCGCCCATGATAACGGAGATAGCCGGAGGAATAATCAACATCGGCATCCTGCGACGCCTGATCAGCCGTGAAACGTATTCCTTCCCCTTTCTTCACCGCAAAAGGCTTTGCCGATACAATCACCATGCCCTGGCTATTCGTCTTTATGATGCGTATGCCCTTTTCCGTAATCTCGACGCTAGCTTTGGCGCCATCCTTCAGCTCCCAAGTAAAATCATCCTTGCTTCCAAAATCAGCTTTCCACACAGCTTCAGTGGCGGGAAACTCCGTGCGATCGGCGCAGATGTTCTCCCATCCAGCCGTAACAGTACCAAGCATTGCCGCAAAAACAATAATACTCATTTGCTTTTAACTCCTATCTTGACTCCTGCTGTAAAGCGAGGTGAACAACCATCCACCTCTCCTGTCTTATATGCGCGCATTATAGCAAAATCGAGTTTAGTTTTTGAGTACAATCGGCTTTATGTTTTTCACACACCATCTATCCCCGACTTCTCGTGCGCATCCATAATCCTAAATCGAGGAAACGGATTGTCGAGGCGGAGACAAGGAGGGAGCGGAGGTGTTTTTGACCGTGCAGAACGTGTAGAAACGTGTAGAACGTGTAGAACGTGTAGAAAATTTTCTAATGTTGCCAGTGTTGCCAATTCTGATTGACTACATATCATCCATCGACAATGCGATAAACTTCGGTCTTGCGCGCTTCCACTTGCCAGAAGATTTTGTAAAGGCATCATATTTCGCTTTTACAGCATCCATATCGATACGCGCTTTCTCCCGCTTTACTTCACAGACGGCACAGACTCCTTCAATCTCGTTTTCTGCCAAAAGATCTATTTCGTTCTCGCCCTTCCGATCCC
>SUVZ01000078.1 GCA_015061765.1 Lentisphaerota bacterium | reverse complement strand
CGCCGTCTTTTGCCAGGGTGCCTTTGATCTTGCCCGGCTTGAGAGACTCTCCGAGAAGCAGTTCCGCAAGCGGATCCTCCACGTAACGCTGCACTGCGCGGCGAAGGGGACGTGCGCCCATCGCTTCGTCCGAACCCTGCTTGACGAGGAATGCCACAGCCTTCTTGTCGAAGTCGAGCGTCATGTCCTTCTCCGAGAGGCGGCTGCGCAGAAGCGCCAGTTCGAGGTTGAGGATCACTTCCACGTTCTTCGTGTCGAGCTTGCGGAAGACAATCGTTTCGTCAAAACGGTTGAGAAGCTCAGGACGGAACGTACGCTTCGTTTCGGACATAAGCTTCTCTTTGAGCGTTTCGTACGAAGTGGATGCCTCCTCCTGGGAGAATCCAAAGGACTGTCCCTCGCGCGCGAAATCGAATCCGAGATTCGCCGTTGCGATTATTATGGTGTTCCTGAAGTCCACGACGCGCCCTTGCCCGTCCGTCAGCTTGCCTTCGTCAAGAATCTGGAGAAGCATGTTCATGACATCGGGGGAGGCCTTTTCGAATTCATCGAAGAGGACAACTGAATACGGTCTGCGGCGTACGCGTTCGGTGAGCTGTCCACCTTCGTCGTATCCTACGTATCCAGGCGGCGCACCCACAAGACGCGAGGATGTGAACTTGTCCGAGAACTCCGTCATGTCGAGCGATATGAGGGCTTTAGGGTCGCCATATACCTTTTCCGCAAGCATCTTGGCTAGAAGGGTCTTGCCGACTCCTGTAGGACCGAGGAAAAGGAAACTGCCGATGGGGCGTTTGGGGTCGCCGAGATTTGCGCGGCTGCGGCGCAGCGCTCTTGCGATGGATGATATCGCCTCGCTCTGGCCGACGACGACGTTGTTGAGTTCCTTTTCGATTCCAAGCAGCTTCTCCGCAGCCGCAAAGCTCATGCGTTCCACGGGGACGCCGCTTATGGAGGCGACGGTGGCGGCGATGTCGTCAGCGGTGACGGCTACGAGCTTCTCAGCGTGTTCGGCGCGCCATGCGTCAAGTTTCCGTTTCAGTTCCGCCTTCGCCGCCTTTTCGGCGTCACGCCATTTTGCCGCCTCCTCATAGTCGCTTTTGTTGGCGGCGTTCTGCTTCTTGAGGTTGAGTTCGGCGATCTTCTCCTCGTCCTGCTTGAGATCCGGAGGACGCACTGCGTTGCGCATGCGGACGCGTGAACCGGTTTCGTCGATTGCGTCGATTGCCTTGTCAGGGAGAAGACGTGACGGAAGGTAGCGTGAGGTGAGACGGACTGCCGCCGTGAGGGCGTCCGGCTCGTATTTCACGTTGTGGTGCTTTTCGTAGCGTGGAGCGATTCCCTTGAGGATCTCGATCGTGTCATCCTGGGAGGGTTCGTTGACCATCACGCTCTGGAAACGGCGTTCAAGTGCGGCGTCCTTCTCGATGGACTTGTGGTATTCCTTCAGTGTCGTTGCGCCGACGACCTGTATTTCGCCACGGGCGAGAGAAGGTTTGAGGATGTTTGCGGCATCCATTGCGCCTTCCGAGCCGCCGGCTCCGACAAGCGTATGTATCTCGTCCAGAAAGAGAATGCAGTTTTTGGCGTTTTTCGCCTCTTCGATAAGCTGTTTCAGACGCTCCTCGAACTGGCCGCGGTACATGGTCCCCGCGACGACGCGCGTCATGTCAAGTGAGATGACGCGTTTTGAGCGCATGCGCTCTGGCGCGTCGCCGGAAGCGATGGCCTCCGCAAGACCTTCCACTACGGCGGTCTTGCCGACACCGGCCTCTCCGATCAGGACGGCGTTGTTCTTGGTTCTGCGCGAAAGCACCTGGATGATTCGCTCAATCTCCTGCTTTCTTCCAATGACAGGATCGAGTTCGCCTTTCTCGGCGGCCTTCGTCAGGTCGCGTCCATAGGTGTTCAAGGCAGGGGTCTTGCCTTTTTTGCCTTCCTTCGGCTTGGCGGCATCCTGCGGAACGGCCAGATCCTCGTCGTTGTCATCATCCTCGATGTGGACAGGTCCGTCTGAAGTAGACCCATTATTGGCAGCAGGGGCGGAATCGAGAGCCTTGAGGAATGAATCGGCGGTAACTTCGTGCCCGAACAGTATCTGGGCGCCGACGGATTCGCCTTCACGGAGCATGGCGGTCACGATGTGTTCCGTGCCGATCTTGTCGGCCTTCATGCGCGCGGCCTCGATCTTTGCGAATTCAAGCACCTTCTTCGTTCTTGCGGTGAGCTGAAGCGCACCGCGTGACATGAGGGCGTCACCCCGGCCGATCATCCGATCGAGTTCCATGCCGAGGTCTTCATTGTCGAGTCCAAGGGCGGCAAGACGCTTGCAGGCGCTGCAGTTTTCCATCTTCAGGATGCATGCCAGCACATGCTCGGTTCCGATGTAGGCGTGGTTGTAGTGGCGTGCCACGGCCTCTGCTCCATCGAGGGCCTGTCTGGCGTAGGGGGAATATATTTCGTTCATGTAAGCCAATCCTTGCCGCGTGCGTTCAGCCGCACGCTTTTGAATCTTCTGTTCACCTTGTCCGCAAGCGCGGCGTCGCGCCTGTCCTTCTCCCTCTGCTCTTCGACGGTAGACGGGAACGGAGCCTGCGGAAGGTTTATCCTGGGGCGTGTGAGGGCAAGCGCCTCCTCGCGCGTGAAATTGTCGAGGAACTCGAGTTCGGCCGCAATGCGAAGGGGGGATATGATATCCAGGAACTCCCATTCGGAGAGAAGCCTGCACGACCTCAGAATCGCGATGGAACGCGATATCGCATCTTCGAACACACGCGGCATCTCTTCGACAAGGCGGATGCGCGCATTCGTCTCCTGATGGACAAGGTCGGAAAGCACTCTGCCCGTGCGTGATACGATGTCGCGTTCGTCGGCCCCGAGCATGCTTGCGTTCGAGACGCGGAAAAGGTGGGCGGCATTCCTAAGCCCATCGCCGCAACAGCCCAAGTAGCGCATACGAAGACCGTAGAGGGCGTTCAGCGCAGGGTCGAGATCGCCGATCAGATGGAGTCCTTCAAGGTGGAGAAGGGCAGATACCTCAAGTCCGGTGCCGCAGAATTCGGGTCTGGATGTGACGTATCCGAATTTCGGATTCCATGCGAACGGCATCTCTCCGGCGAGCTCCGCCTCCTTCTTTGCCGTTCCGGTGAAAGCGGCGTGCAGACGCGGAAGCGAATGGAACTCCGTCTCGATGTTGAGGATGTTGTCGGGGATGAAGGGGATGTCCGTGCGCTGCCGGTAGATGCGCACGTAACCGTCTGAAATGATGTCGGAAGGTTCGATTGTCATTTGCCGCCCCCGTCCAATGCATCAAGCTGTTTTCTTATCCGCGCCGCCTTGCGGTAGTTCTGCTTGGCCACCGCATCCTTGAGCTCCTTCTCTAGGAAAGCGCGGGAGGGCTTTCCGTCCGAAGTCTTTTCGGGGATCTTGCCGACGTGCTTCGGCCCGTAGGAACCGAAGAGAAACTCTTTCTGTATCTCATTCGCGAACTGCGACCAGCAGTCCGGGCATCCGATCGTTCTCGTTTCCTTGATCTTTTCCCATGTCGAGCCGCACACCTGGCATTTTGGCTCCTTTGGGATACTGTCCGACTTCACCACGCCTTCGATGAGCCCGACCGCCGCGTCGAGAAAGTTCTGTATGAACTCCGGCGGCGGTTCGCCATCGGGGGTGATGATTGTCGGCTTGAATTTTACAGACGCGCTTTTGGCATTGGCTTCCGAAGATGCGTCGGCCGCCGCAAGGCATTTCTTGCAGACGTACAGCTCTTCGTCTTCGCCATTCGCGTCCTTGCGGTGCAGGACGGTTTCGGCGTCATTGTGTTTGCAAAGTTCGCAGAGCATGGTCTAGTCAATGTAAAGTGCCGGTACTTCAATGCCGGAAGACCTAAGGTCTCCGGGGTTGACGGATCGGGCAGTCCTGGAAACGGGGTTAGCCGACTTTGTCTTGGCGGATTCAGCCACGATCTTTTTCGCTGTATTCTTCTCAGACTTCTTTTCGTCAGGCCTTGCTTCCTGCGTTTTTTCTGCAGCGGAGTCGGAATTCTCGACCGGTGCTCCGTCTGCCGGGCTTGTGGCCCTGTAAAGCGCGAATACGCCCCATCCGATAAGAACGGCTGTCAACACTACACAAAGCGAGACTGTTACGATTCGTCCGATGTTCGGCGGAAGCTTCTGCACGTTCGAGAAAACCCCCGACGAGACGTTCGACATTGTGTTGCGGAATTTTTCGGCGGCGGACTGCTTTGTCGTTTCTTCCTCTGTGGAATAGGCCTGTCCGAATATATCTCCATAGGAGCGTTTCGGCTGTGGAGAGGGTTGTGGCGGCGTCGGCAAGGTCTGTCCTGCAGGACGCCGTATCGGCGCAAGTTTAGGAGGCTGGGCGGCAGGTTGCGCTGGCTGGGCGAACAGCTCGCCAAACTCCGCTATTGAAGAACGGGGCGGCTCCGCATCCGTCTGCGGCGGTTCCGGGGCGGGCACGGGTGGCGGTTCTGCGTCTGTCAGGGGCGGGGGCGGTTCCGGAGCGGACACGGGTGGCGGCGCTGGACGTCTAGGAGGCGGCTCTGCATTTGCCGCAGCGTCTTTCGGTCTGTTGAACAGCTCCATGAATTCCGCCTGAAGGGGTTTGGGATCGATGTTTACCGCTTCGCAGTACAGCTTGATGAATCCTCTTCCGTAGATCGGGGCGGGTATACGACGGAAATCTTCGTTTTCCAGACCTTCTACGATCTGCACAAGCATATGTGTACGGGCTGCGAGCTCGGAAGTCGTTATTCCGCAGGCTTCGCGGGCCGCGCGCAATGTGTTGCCGAGAGACATTATGGATTTCCTCCGTTTTGGTTCGTTTGCTCAGATTCAGGTGATATGTCAAATTCATGCGTCACGGTATCGACTGGTTCGGCCATATCTGTCTCCTCCGGTGCACCGCTGGGTGATGGCGTGACCGTTTCCACCGGGGCGTCGAGATCGATGAGAATGTCTCTTGGTCCGGCGGATTTGGCGGGACCGATCACACCTCTGTCTTCAAGCAGGTCAATGAGACGGGCCGCGTGGTTGTAACCGATTCCCATCCTGCGCTGGAGGTGGGAAGTGGAGGCACGTTTTGTCAGCCGCACGACTTCGAGGGCCTTGTGGTACAGCTCCTCTTCCTTGGAGCCGGTCATTCCCGCAGGGGCCACGCCGCCATTTGCGGTGACGACAGACGACGCGCCCTCTTGAGGCTTCGGCGCGTTGTCCGGATCGTCCTCGTTGTCCGCGAACGGATCCTCGATTGCGGCCTCCTTGACCCGAGCGAGCTTTGTCGCGAACGTCTTGTCGAACTGGACGTTCGCATGCTCCGCGATGAAGTCGGTGATTCTCTCGATCTCCGGATCGGAGACCCATGCACCCTGAGCGCGGATGAGGATTCCTTCCTTCGTCTTGAAAAGCATATCGCCGCGGCCGATGAGCGATTCCGCCCCCGTCGCGTCGAGAATCGTCCTGGAGTCGATGGATGAGGACGTCTTGAACGCGATGCGCCCCGGGATGTTTGACTTGATCGTGCCCGTGATGGTCTTGGTGTCCGGACGCTGTGTGGCAAGAATCACGTGGATGCCTGCGGCGCGGGCCTTAGCCGTGAGCCTGGCGATCTCTGGTTCGACCTCCTTGCCGGCGGACGCCATGAGATCGGCCACCTCGTCGATGATGATGATGATGTAGGGCACTGTTCTCGGCATGTCGTCCGAACCGGTATCCTCTCCGCCAAACATGTCGGGTTGCGTGAGGATGTCGCGGCAGTTGAAGTCGACGATGTTCCTCTTCCCTGCGCGCGCGAACATCTTGAGACGCTTCTCCATTTCCGCAACGGCCCAGCGAAGCGAGTACACGACCTTCTTCGTGTCGGTGATGACAGGCACGAGCAGGTGCGGGAGCGATGCGTAGGACGAGAACTCGACGCACTTCGGGTCCACCATGATCAGCTTGAGCTGTTCGGGCGTGCGGCACATCAGGAGGCCGTTGATAATCGAGTTGAGGCATACGGACTTCCCCTGTCCCGTCGCGCCGGCAACGAGCATGTGGGGCATTGTCGCAAGGTCGGATACAAGGTCATGTCCGGCGGCATCCTTGCCGAGAAGAAGGGGCAGGTTGTACTTTGCCTGACCTTTCTTGTCGAGAGCCGTGTTCTTCTTCCATGTCTCAGACTCTATCAGTTCACGGAACGAAACGCCGGCGGCGGTTTTGTTAGGCATTTCTATGCCTACAGCGTCCTCGCCTGGGATTGGCGCCTGGATTCGGAGTGATTTTGCCTTCATCGACATCATGAGCGTGCTCTGGAGAGACTCGACCTTTTCGGGACGCGTTCCGGGCGCAAGCGAAAGCACGTACTGCGTGACGACGGGCCCCTGAACAGCCTTCAGCAGCGTTGCTTTCACGTCGAACAGGGTGAGGGTTTCGATGAGCTTCATGCCGGTGGCCGCGACATCTCCATGATCCGCAGTCGAGGCGGAGAGGGGATTGAGCAGACTGATGGGTGGCAGAAGGTAAGGCCCCTTGTCTTCCTGTTCGGTCTCTTCCGGCATCTGCGAAACTGCCGCCGGCTGTGCCGCCGTATCTTGGATTCCGGCGAATTCCTTCGCGGCATGAGTAGCCGATGCTGGATGTCCGGCATTGGGCATGACAACGGCTCTTGCGGGTTCGCCCCTTCGTTCCGCCTCCTTGGCTGCGCGCGCGGCCTCTCTTGCCGCCTCTATCGCTGCGCGGGCAGCATCCTTCTCTGCCTCTTTGGCGGCCTTCGCCGCTGCACGCTCTTCTGCGATCCGTCGCTTCTCCGACTCCTTGGCTGCGCGTGCGGCCTCCTTGGCGGCTTTCATCGCCTGCAAGCGTTCTTCGGCTTCGCGTTTCTTGGCTTCCTTCGCCTCAATCTCTTCCGGCGAGAGCGGCTTGCCGCCGATGAAGTTGCCGAGACCGACCAGAATCGTCTTGAATCCAATCATGGAGAGAAGCGCGAACAGCATGAGTGTTGCCATCAGCACCGATGCCCCGAACGGCGAAACCAGCCGGGAAAGGCCGCAGTCCATGACCAGATATCCCAATGCGCCGCCGGCATTGCCTCCGAGGTTGAGTTCCTTCAGCACGGATGCGATTGAAGGGGCGTCGCCAAGCAGTTGGAGAAGACATGTCGTGGCGAACATGAACAGCAGAAACGACAGAGATCTGCGGCCAGGGCGGAACGTCTTTCCGAGAACGAGCAGAAGACCGAGGAACAAAGTCAGCGGAGCCACCGCCCATATGGCGAGACCGATGAGCTGGTATCCGCAGTAGGCGAACGCATCGCCGATCACGCCTATCAGGTTCGCGGTTTTCTCGGGCGGTATGTGCATCGCCTCAATGGCCTGCCACCGGTATGATATGAGCGCAAGGAACGGGAACAGCGCAATCGGGAAAAGGAAGAACCCTATTAGCTTGCGCCTTGTCCTGCTTTCGTTTTCGGGGTAGGTGGTCTTATTTGCTGTTTCCGCCATTTGCGGCGCCTTTCAGAAATTGGTTGTGGGATGCATTGTCGTTTGCCGAATCGCGCATCGAGTAGTACACGACGAGCGAGAGTATGAGCGCGAGAAGCTTCAGTCCCCAGTTCCGGCGGAAGAGATTCAGAAATGAGTTCATTTGGACTTTCCTTTCCCGAATTTGGACACGCGGGACCTGAACCAGTCGGCAGCCTGCTCGGTGGCGGATCTCTTTTCTGGCATCGCCTTGCGCATCCATCGCAGGATGGAGGATCGTGTATCCTCGCCGCCGGCGGCATAGCGCACGATCCTGCCGTTGTGCGCTACGGAGACGGACTTCGTCTCCTCCGAAACGGCGATTACCAGCGCGTCGGTCTCCTCCGAAAGCCCCACCGCAGCGCGATGCCGCATGCCTGATTCGGAGAGCTTTGGGTTCGCGGACACGGGGAACAGACAGTGTGCCGACGCGATCCTGCCGTTGCGCATGGTCACGCCTCCATCATGGAGCGGAAGCGGTTCGGTGAACACCGACAGCAGCAGTTCGCGCGAGGGTATGGCATCAAGGATCACTCCGCTCTCCTCGTAGCCACGCAGGGAGATTGCGCGTTCGAACGCGATGAGCGCACCGATCTTCCTTTTCGAGAGCTCGAGTATGGCGTCTGTCATCAGTTCTGGCGTGACGCGACGGCGGTCGAACGACGTCTGGCTCTCGGAGAAGAGCAACGAACCGATTGTCGCCAGGATTCGGCGAATCTCCGGCTGGAACAGCACGACCGTGGAGAGCGCGAGGTACATCAGGAGCATCTGCAGGATCCTCGCCAGCACTTCAAAATGGAACAGGTACGTGAACGCGATGGACACCCCGAACAAGACCCCTACGCCGGTAAGCACCTGACCGAAACGGGAGCCGCGGGCTGCCTTCAGTATCGAGTAGATCGCGAGGTAGAGTATCGCGATCTGCACGACGTCACCGACGAGTTCCCATGTCAGCCAGTCTAGGTTCATTGCTTTTTCTCCAGTCCGAGAAGCTCTTCGATGTCGCGGCCGTCCATGGACTCCTTTTCGAGAAGGGCGGCGGCGAGCGTCTCGAGCTTGTCGCGGTTTTCGTTGATGAGCTTTTCGGCGCGGGCGTACGCGTCGTCGACAAGCTTCTTGACCTCGGCGTCGATGCCTTCGGCCGTCTTCTGCGAGAAGGGCGGCGGGAGCGGCTCGGCGGAGAACTGGCTCGGCTCCACGAACGCCTGGAAGCCGTATGTGTCGCTCATGCCGTAGGAGCAGATCATGTCGCGCGCAATGGAGGTCGCCTGCTTGATGTCCTGCGCCGCGCCGGTCGATATGTCGCCCGTCTTTATCTTCTCCGCGATGCGGCCGCCGCAGCAGATGCACATCTCGTCGATGAAATATCCCCTCGTGCGGTTGAGGATGTCCTTCTCGGGAAGGGCCATCGTCGCGCCGAGGGCGCGTCCGCGCGGAATGATCGTGACCTTGTGGAGCGGATCGGCGTTGGGGAGCAGCAGCTGCAGCAGCGCATGGCCCGCCTCGTGCCAGGCCGTCGTTTCGCGATCCTTGTCCGTGAGGTTGGCGGACTTCCTTTCGCGTCCCCAGAGAACCTTGTCGCGCGCCTCCTCGAGCATCTCCTGCGTAACGCCGTCGAGATTCTTGCGGACGGCGAGCAGCGCGGCCTCGTTCAGCAGGTTCGCGAGATCCGCGCCGGAGAATCCGGGCGTGCCGCGCGCAATGCGGGAGAGATCAGCATCCTCTGCGAACTTGATCTTCGCTCCGTGCAGGGCAAGTATCTCTTCGCGCCCCTTGAGCGACGGCAGATCGACGTATATCTGCCGGTCGAATCGGCCCGGGCGAAGAAGAGCGGGGTCGAGCACGTCCGGACGGTTCGTGGCGGCGATGATGATGATGCCCTCGTTCGCATCGAACCCGTCCATCTCGACGAGCATTGCGTTGAGCGTCTGGTCGTTGGAATGGTTGCCGAACGCGTTGCCGCCCGTGCGCTTGGCGCCGACGGCGTCGATCTCGTCGATGAAGATGAGGCAGGGCGCGGACTTCTTGCCCTGATCGAACATGTCGCGCACGCGGCTTGCGCCAACGCCGACGAACATCTCCTCGAAGTCCGAGCCTGATATTGAGAAGAAGGGCACCTTCGCCTCGCCCGCGATTGCCTTGGCGAGGAGAGTCTTGCCCGTTCCGGGCGGGCCCACGAGAAGTACACCCTTCGGAATCTTGCCGCCGAGCTTGGAGAACTTCGCCGGATTCTTCAGGAACTCGACGATCTCCTGCACCTCCTCCTTCGCCTCGTCGATGCCGGCGACATCCTTGAAAGAGATTCTCTTCTTGGACTTGTCCTCGTTCAGCAGACGCGCCTTCGACTTGCCGAAGCCGAACGGACCGCCGCCGCCCGCGGCGACCTTGCGGTAGAACACGAACCAGAAGAACCCGATGAGCAGCAGGAAGAACAGCAGCTGCTGCATGAGCGGACCTATCAGCGGCGCGTGCTCCTTGACCGGACATTCCACCCCGCGCTCGACGAGCCAGTTCATCAGCTCCTCGTTTTCGCCGGGGACTAGCCTTACGCGGAACGCGGCGTTGGTGCCGCCGCCGAGTATGTACTGACCGCGCAGATACGTGCTGGCGGAATCCATGTCGCGGATTCTCTCAACCCTGGCCACGCGGTTCTCCACGACGGCGCGGCGGAATCCGGTGACGGACAGGTCGTCGATCTTGTCGCCGTTTGCCTGACTGAAATATCTCATCGCGAGGAACATGGCGAGCACAATGAGAACGGCGATCCATCCGCTTCTCGAAGGACTCACGTTTGCGCTTTGGGGGACTTCGCGCTTCGCACGCGTACGCGCGCGTGCACCCTTTGCGTTTGTATTCTTCTGTTCTGACATATTGCCACAAAGTATACCAAAAATAGACTGTCTTGTGGGCGTCAAATTATTGATAGGTGTGCTATAATTAGCGGCATGGAACGGAAGTATGTTTTGATATATTCGTCGTATGCTGTCGCGGCGGTTGCGGTGGGGATGTGTTTCCTGGTGAACAGGTGGCGCACCGCACAACGTTGCGCATACGTAAAGGAGGATCTCACCGCAGAGTATGCGGAATGGGGCATAGGCGTATCCGTCGTAAAGGATTTCGTGGCGCTGCCTGCGTACGTGCCTTACAACCCCATTTCATCCAGGTTGGGGCTGGAGATGTTCCGCAGCGAGAATATGGGCAAGAACGGGAGGTCCTGTGTCTCTTGCCATCCGCACAGCGGCGGTGGAGCGGACGGACGGCGCCATTCGGGGGTCTTTACGCGTCCGGCAGTGAACGCCGTGTTCGGAAAATACTATTTACGCGACGGATCCATCTCGAATTTTCCGGATTTGGTCAAATGCATGATTGAAGATCGCCGGTTCATAGGCGCCGGGACTCTCTCCAATGCCATAGTGAACCTGAGTGCGGATGGGCGCGTCCGCAAACGTTTTGAGGCTCACTATGGCGAAGGCAATTTCGTCGGGACGAACCTTGTCGACTCCATCGTGAACCTTTCCCGCACAAGGATGACCGCTAACGGACCATTCGACAGGTTTTGCGGCGGAAGGGATGCGCTGAACGCCGAGAGGCTTGCAGGGTTCGGGCAGTTCAGGGAGAGGAACTGCGCGCGATGCCATTCGGGTCCGTCACTTGGGACTCGAGTGATGACCGATGATGGAGTGCGCGTGCCGTCTTTGCGCGGACTCTCCCGCCGTGGCGTGTATCAGGCAAACGGGCGCCTGTATACCGATCTTGCGGCGGCTGTCGCAATGATGCCGGACAGTGATTTCGGGGACGATGAAAAGGGCCGTCTTTCCCTGTTGGATTTTTTGCGGTGTTTGTGATAAACTCCACCGCATTTCATCCGTCATCTGAGAATCGGAAAGGAGGTAGGCGATGATGACCATATACAAGTGGGATAATGGAGGGCTCAAGGAGACGCCGGACTTCTCGCCGTCTTGCTGGATCAATCTTGCCGAGCCGACGACAGCGGAACTTGAGCAGGTCCTCTCCTTTTCGAAAGTGCCGCGCGACTTCCTTACAGACCCTCTTGACCGGGAGGAGCGTCCACGTTTCGAGAACGAGGACGGAGTTTCGCTGGTCATCGTGCATGTTCCGTATCCGGTGCGCGGCGACGAGGATGACGAGACTGTGCTTCCGTACGAGACGCTTCCTCTTGGCGTTGTGCTTTTCGGACAGTCGGTGATAACCATCTGTTCCCAGCCTACGCCTGTGACGGCGGCGTTTCTGGATCAGATCCGCAGGGTGTGTCCACCGAGCGACAGCAACCGTTTCCTGTTCCGTCTGCTGTGGCATGCCGCGGTGCTGTTCCTGCGTTACCTGCGCGACATGCACGCCAAGACCGAGGATCTCGAAGAGGATCTCCACGAGTCGATCTCCAATGAGGCGCTATTGAAACTTCTCACGTACCAGAAGGCTCTCGTGTATTTCTCGACATCGCTAAAGGCCGACAACATTCTCATAAACCGTCTGGACCATGCCCGTCAGCTCAATCTCACCGAGGATGACCATGACATGTTGGAGGATGCAGAAGTCGAGTACCAGCAGGCTCTTGAGACGGCGACCATCCATGCGGCGGTCTTGAACGGCACGATGGATACGTTTGCGTCGGTCATAAACAACAACCTCAACAGGGTCATGAAGTGGCTCGCCGTAGCGACGA
>SUVZ01000077.1 GCA_015061765.1 Lentisphaerota bacterium | reverse complement strand
CGGTGATTGTCTAAGGGTGTGATTGGTGTGTCCATTGCACGTCAGCGCAATGGAAAAGATGGATGGGAGAAAAAGGGGTGCGGGGAAAAGGAGGGAAGGAAGAGAAACCTGATCCGCACCGTCAAGGTCATGCAGTTTTCTTTTTGCGGACTGCCCTGGCATTGTCCTTTGTCGATTCCGGTTCTGGAAGTGGATTGAAATTTGGATCACGCGCAATGCGATTGAGAAGTGACAGCAGTTTGCTCATCGTTGGAAAATCAAGGAACAGACCCTTCAAAAAGTGAGATAAATTTAAAAGAAACAGCAAATGTTTAATTATTGTCTCTATACGCATGTATTCCCGGAGCAATGCCGCATACCTGAAGAGCTCTATTGACAGGCGAAAACTCCTCATTCCACTCAACATAACATACTGTTTGCCAGCCATCCCCACGGCTCCAACAAACTCCTTTATAGCCAAATCTATGCTCGAATCCGATTCCGCCCCCGCACTATTTCGGTTCGATATTTCTGTTGTATTTGCTGTTGTTATTTCGGTTGGTGTCGTCCTGGGCGACATTGCTATCGAGTTATGCACAGCCCCACCTGATGACTTATCCTCACATTTTTCCTTATAGATTGGAATTTTGAGAGTATAGTCATTTGCCAGCGACTTTACTCTTTGCAGGCAGCCGCCTGGCCGTTTTCCTGCCGCCGTTCCCGGTATTCTTCTTTAGGGTTAAGAAATTGTCCTATATTGGTATGACACTTGCAAAACCTCGTGCACGGGAGGGGCAGCGTCCTCGTTGCCCACGATTTGCCGCCGTCCCCTAGTCCTGACGGACGCATTGCATGCGTCCGACCTGTTGCCCAAAATGAGAATTCGATTCGGAACAATTCTCTTGCTTCTGATGAGATGGTGAATCAATAAGAATATGGTTTGGACTGATTCTCAAGATTACTGTGCGGACGAAATCCTATCCCATCCATTTACATTAACCCAAACTGTACAACACGCAGCTTGCGCGTTAATTTTTGAATGGTCCCCCACAGAATTCAGCCTCAGCGATTTCAAGCAAGTTGCCGTTTTTGGGCGGAGTCTTCCAGTCTGCGAACGGAGCATTCCGTTCTATCTCGTCAAGCTTCGCCTCGGCATTTTCAGAATCCGCAAAAAATATCTTCCACCGCCGCGCATAGTAACCGGAAAGCAACCCGGCAAGCTGATGATGCGCATAGTCGTTGAGCCGGGAATTCGGCCGTTCTATCCATGTGGTGAACATACGGCGCAAAGCCCTCACGCCGCGTGCGCCTGCGCGCTTACGGGCGCGGTTCTCCCATGTATCAAGACGAAATGCGTCGGTACATGCCAAAAGCGAATCCATCCTTTCAATGATCGCAAGAAATTCCTTCCGAGCTGATTCGTCGTCTTTCATCCGCGGCACAAGCGCACGTGCCCTATCGGAAAAAACCTGGCGGAACACATCCGTAAAATCAAAACGGAACGTCTCCAAATCCAAAAGTTCCGGATTGGATTTTGCCGTTTCAAGATAGAGCCGCGCCGCGGCTTCCACATCCTTCGGATCGTAATACAACGGTTCGGGACTGCCCCATGTCGTTGCGCGTTTCACATCCCACTTCGGACGGGCGCAGATCACAGACTCCGAACACCCTTCCTGCAGGCGATCAACATTCCATATCGATTTAGACAGCAGCACGAGAGCCTTTTCCATCCGCGAATCGCGTATTCCATAGCGGCGGACGGCATAATCCGCAAGCCAGCGCTCGAGCGCACCTTCTCCAACGGCGACGTCATAACGGAAAAACTGATCGGTGAAAAGGTCGTAGAAAACGGGATTGGAATCGAGACCTTCAGATTCCGATGCGTAACCACGCAAGGTCTTGCCGTTATCGCCCTTCAAATGTCCACCCATGTTGACGAGTGCATCCATCCCGCCGTACATACCCTCGTTCCCGCCGAAGTTGAGCAACTCGCCCCATATCCATGTGATCTTCCCGAACCCGCGCTTAAAAACACCACTGTTCGCCATGTTCTTGTCGAGAACAATTATGCGTGTTATATCAGGATTAAGACCGTCGAGCAGATCTTGTCTCGGAGCGTTACCCCAGCAGCTGATGCACCAGATTGCGCCCGGTGCGGCGATCTGCTGCTCACGCTGCATTGCCGCCGCAACCTTGGAGCAATCCACATCATTCGCAACGCCGCCTTCGCTGAAAAGATTACCTACGAAGAATTTGGGATCGGGAATACCATACACTTCATAAAGTCTCCGGTACCATAGCTTCGCAAGCTTCGAATACGCTGCCGTCGTGGCATCCAAAAGCACCGGACGCTTCAGTTCTTTCGCCCAAATCCCCTGATCGTAAATTCTTGCATCAGGCCATTTCACCCCGCAAATCACATTGGTCGAACTGTTTGGCAGAAGCCCCGTAAATCCCTGAAGCATCGGTTCAATGCCGAGAGCGCGCATCTCTTTGACAATCCAGCGGCCAAGCGCCGCCTCTTCATCGATGCGCTCCGTCGGGAATGGCGCACCGACGCCTTCCATCACTCCGCAATTAACCCAGGACTGTGCCGTTTCATCAGGAATAAAAGCCGCTATCTGCTCTTCCGAAAAACCTGCATCACGCATGAAAAGCTGCCACACCTTCATATTTCCGGTGGGCACCAGCGCCGAATTGAAGCCGGAGAGCGCAAGCCTGTCGATGTTGGCCCGCCATTCATTCTTTCCGTAGAACGCAAACGAATACGAGAATACGCAGTAATTGTATGCGTGAAGATGCGGAAGCACCGTCTTAACCTTAAGCGGCTTCTCCGGCAGCGGCCACCTTTCAGGGACCCTGTTCCCGCAACGGCTCCAGTGCCCTTTCGCAATTTCACGGATGTACCGGCCAACCGCCGCAGCAGCACGGTTCTCATCCGTAGCCCTGACGAGTATCTTTCCCTGCGCCGCCGACACCTCGGCCATAGGCTCATCGGCAAACATGCGTTCGAATGTGAATTTTGCCGCAACCTCTTCCCCGGCAAACCGCACCAGCACACCGCGGGCGACAGGAAACGCCCCGGCGCTTCCACACGTCTTCTGCATCATGGCGTTGACCGCCGACACACCGACTCCGCAGAACGCCGCCGCCAAAATCAACTTGAATGGAACCTTCATCTTTTTTCCTTATCAGCCTTTTACCATCACCTCTGGAGATAATATCTCTGATGAGTATGCGGCCAACCGCTATAGCTCGCTTCCATATCGCAAAAATACGCTAACTCCAGCACGCAATCCGCCTCTATTGAAGCCCGATATTCGACAAGATTTTTGAATGCCGCCTTGAATGCCGCCGCATCTCCGGTCTTTTGAGCAACGCGCGTACGATATGTGAGAAGACCATCCTTCAAACCTTTACGGAGAAATTCCACACGTTCCTTCTCCCGCCCCGCGACTTTCGCGCCAGCAGACACCAACAATTCATCAGCGGCGGCAAACCATTCTTCGGAATAGAGATCGGCGGACGTGAGAGCGAAAGACGGCCCCTTGCCGCCAACACCGCCGCGCACGGTGCGGTTGCGCTTGCCGATTTCCGCCCATTCATCCTTGGAGAACCTGTCGTTCAACGCCTCGAGCATCTCGCAATATTCACGCACCTGCTCCGACGCCGCACCGAATGCAGAATAGAATTCCGCGGACATTTTTCCGTAGGTGACATCTGGTTCTCTGAGAATGCGCGCCGCCACATAGTTTTTCATCGCCTGTGCGCTCCACGCTCCGGTAAGCGAATCCTGATCGATTGCAATCATCCCGTGTGCATACGCAAAGTTCATGTCATCGGCCATGCGCTTTGCCGATGAATACGGCATATTGCCGCCGTTGAACATGTAGTTTGGACGGTAGAACATCTGAGTAGCACCCATTTTATTCCATCCGGCCCATGCTTTGCGGAACACCACACTGCTTTCTTTAGTGTATGGGAATGAAATGGCCGGCACATACGAAATGACAACGCCATCGGACACTCGCACTTCTTTGGGCGGTTCACGGTAATTCACATAGGCATAGGCGCAAACTTCCGCCAACGGATGCACCGAGCGCGCTTTTTCAAGAACAGTATTGTAAAACCGGACATAGCGGTCGGTAATGGACGGCGGATTGTGTCCACGGGCCAATTCCCCCTCACCTTCCCACACTATCTCACACATGGCAAACCGGTCTTTTGTTGTCACATCCTTCAACGCTCCCGACCAGTATGGCGACTTGCTGAAAAGCGGATCTGCGGCATCCCAGGCACGGCACCTCGGGCAGATACAGAACGCAGCGGAATCGTTTTCACAGCAGTTTATGCAGGGTGGTTTCTCATTCGGAGCAAACCGGTTCTTGTTACTCCGCGCCCATCCGCTGACTATGATGTCGTGGACTGCGGGATTGGCCACGCAAAGCGGATAATATTTGTTTATCGTGTCTTCGGCATCCGTGCCGGCGAAACGCCCGCGAAGCCCGGTTGGCTGCATGGCAAAGACTTCAGGACGGTCCTTGAATCGTTTATGCCAGTCTACAAAGGCATGACCAAACGTGAAATCACGTCGCGAACCCGTGCGGTTACGGGTAAGCCACAGTCGCTTTGCCTCCATTGCCCGACGGGCATTCACCGGATGCTTCCATCCCCATAATCTATTGGCACCGGAAATGCGTCTCGAGCCTTCAAGATCGCCGCGCAGCGTACGTTTCAAGAGCGGCTCTCGACCTCGCCTCTCCACCCCATCCATCAATGGAATCGCCTTTCGAGGAATCACTTCACCTAATTCCCCTGGCCAAATCCACCTGACCCCCATTTCGTTTTCTAGAAAATCATAAACGGCGTAAAGCGTACCGCCGCCTGCAAGCCCATACGCGCTTTTGTACCCGGATGTGCTCACACGCTTGTCAAAATCAGGCAGCTCGCCGCCAACAAGATACACATCTCCGTCAACACCTTTGACCAAGCGCTCTTCGGCGGCGAAATCGGCATAGCGGCAACCGGCATTTGTCAAAGCGCTTACATTACCGACATAAAATCTGCTTCCCCCTTCATCCGACATCGCCTCCGGCAGAACCGGTACGATCTTCCCGGTCGCCTTTTCAAGGTGATACTGCAACTCCTTGACGGCAAACTCTTCGCTCAGCGTTGGATTTTCCGGACGTATAATGACAACACCTCTATACTCCTTCGCGGAAAGCGCCGTGGCCGCAGCCAAAACTGAGATCGCCAATGCATTTTTGACGTTCATCCTGCCTCCCTTATCTCACAACTATCCTCAATCCCATCGGAGGATGAGCGCGGAGCACAATATGATGAGGATGGGCTGCATCACCTACCTTCTCTACATACTTAAGACTGCAACGAGAAAGCGGCATTGCCTCATTTTGCGCTTGCAGCCATTGGGCAATTCTTGTATGGACATCCGCCCATTTCGGAAGCGTCTTAAACTTCATAAGCGTAAGCACTCCGCCGCCCACAGCAAAATAATCTTCACAATCAACCCTGATTGACGCCGTGTTATCGAAAAAGAGCTGATTGCCCTCAAACGGAACGTGTCCTTCGGCATATCCATGAACGGGAATTTCAAATTCAAGTATCGAATCCTGTCTCAGATAGCAATTCCCCTGGACTTCAATTTTTGGCGTTGTTCCTGAAATTACAACCTTTGCCCCATTGGGCGTATATTTGGCATTGCTATGACTGTATCCTATGCCAATACCCTCTGTGTCGTCGGTTAGGCGCAAAGTTCCATTACTCACCACCAAAGTATTTCCAGATCCTGCAATATAAAATCTATTCGCAGTCATGACGCCGCCATCAAGAATCTCAACGACGTTATCCAGACATTGATTGGCAAAATCGGTATGCCCCAGGAAAAACTGCGTTGACCATTCAAGACTCGCATTGTTGCACACGCGAATTGTACAGTTGGAGGTCGTCTGCATCATCTTTTTTGTATATGCACCGTTCTTCCACATAAAGCCGTCATCGATCAGCAAAGTATGGCCAATTGGCGAGGTTCCGAAAAGTGCCTCAGGGTTTTTCATGAAATCCGGCAGATTTCCGTCACTTCCTCCAAATCGCACCGTACTGTATCTACCGTAATAGAATGGATGAAATTCACCATTGCACTCGAACTGTACATTCTGAAAATCCAAATAAGACGACCGGCAGCTATTGGTGAAAGCATTTACCGATATGATCGAATTTGTCGCAACAATTCCACTTTGTGTTCCGTTGCTCTCACCGTTTTTGAGCAGAATGTAACCGGCGACATCAAGAACGGCATCATCCAGCACCAGACGATTGTTACTTCCGTAAGAGCTGTTGATGGTAATCTTATTGCAACGTACGGTTGCGCCATCATACGCCTGAATGTAGTTATCGCTGGTTTTATAACCCAATAAGATAATTTGGGATTCCAGAAGCGAACCTTCACCGGTTATTGTCGTACGACCGTTCACCTTATCTGCAACCTCACCTTCCGTGTCAGTATAAAAAATGTCGGCAAAAATCTTGGATCCTCCGGACACCTCAACGGAACCGTTAACATTTTTCTTTCCTACCCGGAAGTCATTGCAGTAGATTCTGGATTGGTTTTTCAACAGAAGATGAGCGTCCCTCTGATTCCACATTGTCGCCCAGCATGTCGAGATGTTGGTCAAAACGCATGAATCAATCAATTCAAAAGTATTGTGTATGTCAATTCCAAGCCATTCACCTTTGTTCAGATTCCAACATCCGCCTTTTAATGTGATATTGCGATTCGCTTCATTTTCCGCCGTGTAAGTGTACAATGCGTTTTTATTCGTCGTAAAATTGACGTCACTTCCGGTGGCATCGATAAGATATTTCACATTCCCGATTCCGCCGTTGAAACGGATGTTTCCAAAGGTGACATTCTTAGTGATCTTGTATTTGTCCGAAGGCTGGGAGATGTCGATACTGTCAGCTTCACCGGGTATGAAGGCACCGTCAGGCAATATCCCATTCCACGCTTCAGCACTTGAAATATCACCCCCCGCAGACGGATACTCATAATTTGCACCGAACACCTTCACTGTTGCGCAACAACTGGCCACAACTACGCCAACGCAGAACATCTCTTTACGAATTGAATGCTTCATCTTCCAATCTCCTTATTTCACCATAAATTTGACAGTTGCCGTTTTAAGTCTATCCGAAGTAACATGAAGTGTTCCCATGCCGCTGCGTAACGCCTCGACAAGGACGACAAGCCGCCCGCCAAAGGTCTTCATTGTCGGCTCGGCAAAACGCTCAAGCGATGTCGAATCACCGTTGCAGACGGCGCGGAACGCCACCGCGCCTTGCGTGTCGAAGCTGAGGCGGTTGTCTGAGTGCGGACACAGATTGCCACCTTCATCCACCACATCAACCGTGACAAAAGCAATATCCGGCGTATCGCATGATGACGGTGCCGCAAGCGTCACCCTATCTGCCGACACGGCAAGCGCCGACGGCTTTCCTGCCGTACGGACGACTCTTTCGCCAGACACCTTGCCGTTCGCATCGTATGCGACAACTCTCAATTCGCCCGGCTGATACACAACATCATTCCAGCGCAAGCGGTAGCGGTCGAGACGCGATGACGGATCTTTCGTGCGTCTTCCCTGCGATTTGCCATTCACGAAAAGCTCCGCCGAAGGATACGACGTGTAGCAGTACACAGGAGTGACTTTGCCTTCACGTCCGGGCCACGTCCAATGCGGAAGGATGTGAATGGTTGGAGAGGACTCGTTCCATCTACTGCGATACAGCCAATATCGATCCTTTGGAAGTCCCGCAAGGTCGAATATGCCAAAATAGGCTGAACGTGACGGCCAATATTCCTTATACGGCGTAGGCTCGCCAAGATAGTCGAAGCCCGTCCATACAAATTCACCTATCGTCCAAGGATTGTCATCCTGAATGGTAAAATCATCATCCGGCAGATTGCTCCACGAACAGCATCCAAGGTCATACGAGCAACACTGTCCGTCATCCCATGTGGCATTCTTCGACTCTGATGCGGGAAACTTATACACACCCCGGCTTGAAACGGTTGACGCCGTCTCGGAGCCAAGCACTATGCGATGGCGGGAATTGGTCCACGCCTCCTGATAGAACTGAAGACGGTAATTCAACCCCGGAACATCCATTGCCGATACAAAACCGTTATCAATCGCTGATCTCAGACGATCCAATCCCTGCGTAACCGGTCGCGTATGGTCGAATTTGTGACAATGCTCCTGCATCTCTCTGCACAATCCGAGGAATGCCGGGTCCGACTGTTCGTTGATCTCATTCCCTATCGACCACATCACAACGGACGGATGATTGCGGAAGAAGCGGACAAGCGTTTCAAGGTCTTCTCTCCAGCATTTATCGAAGACAAGGTTGTAGCCGTTCTTGCATTTCGGATTGCGCCATTCGTCGAATGACTCTGCCATCACCATCATTCCTTCTTCATCGCAAATGTCCATCTGCCACCTGCACGGCATATTGTGGGCGGTACGGACCGAATCGCACCCCATATCCTTGAGCAACCGTATCTGCCGACGGAATGCCGAACTGTTGAACGCCGCCCCAAGCGGGCCAAGATCATGATGCAGGCAGACCCCCTTGAACTTGCGCTTTGCACCGTTGAGCCTAAAGCACCCGTCCGTCCAGGAGACCGTCCGAATTCCGTACCGGATCCCTTCGGGTTCGAGCGTATACAGATGTGGTGTTTCAGGAGTCCACAATCTGGGATTGTCCACCGCAAAACTTCGTTCTCCGCTTGGACCCTTGACGCGCATGTAGGCTTTGCCGTTCTCGATGCGCTCGGTCCACACAAACACATCCTCGTTTCTGAACTTCGGATCCACACGCAACCATACCGGACGGTAGAGACCCGCTCCCGGATACCACCTTGAACTGAGAGGCTTGTTTTCCAGACGCACGGTTATCAACTGCTTGCGTTTAACAGGTATCTTCACAATAAATGGGACATATCCCGATTCACATCCGCCAATTTTCTCGCCATCGGAAAATACTGTCGGATTGGACATCGCTCCGTCAAAGACGAGTTCTGCTTCTTTGGCGTATTCCGGAAGCGAAACAAGCCTTCGATACCAGCCTTCGCCCACCCATGGCAAACCGCCGGTGCGGCCAGTATGATCGCGTGCGACGCATTCTCCGTCTTGAACAATCATCACATGCTGCAAATCGTTCGTGCGATTGAATTCGCCGGTAATCGCCCAATCGTGAGGAATTCTCACGCGCTCCCAATCCTTCCCGTCCCGAGAAAACTCCCACCCTTCCAACAGCACCGATGATCCGTTGCATATATTGGAGAACAAAGCCACGCCTGCCGTGCACATCATGCACAACAAGTTTTTTCCTAACTCGGTGACTTTCATTCAGCGATTCTCCAGATTTCTTCAAATAAAGAAAGGTCAATATTATATATTTGCGGCTTATTTTACGCCATTATACCAAAGTATAATCACGAGCTATTGACTTCATATGATACATCAAATATCATATCGGTAAATGTTTTTCCCACTAAAAGAAACTGCATACATCTGCTTTTTTACAATATTGACGGTACCAGTCTACCCAACCGCCGCCAATGCCGAGATACCGTTGCCGATTTGTCCTAAGGCTGTGGAAAACATCAGTAGTTTCTGCTGTACGGGCACCGTCATCACTACCAACAGCAAAAAGCATTTCTTCGCCATTGAGGATATGGATAGACGGCACCATTGGCTATTCTCATCTAAATCATTCGGAGTCAGTCGCGGAGATCATGTGGCCGTATCCGGCGAACAGGTAAGGTATGACAACGGCGATATACACGAAAGCGTACGGCAGGTCATACATCTCGGCAAAAGGTCTCTCCCTCCTCCTGAGAAAACTACCATTGCTGAACTTGTAAAGCGTGACTCCATCAGTAATACTGTAATCGCAGAAGGAACTCTTGTTCTCATCCGCAGAGATGAGATCGACGCTTCATTCATCCAGTTTTTTGTTAAAGACGACGCTTCAATATTATGTGCATCACTGACAATCGGCACAAACAATCCGCCGACCGCATCTATACCGCTTGGTGCACGTGTCCGACTGACCGGAAACATGATGCCGATAAGCGGTGGTGCGCGTAAAAGGGTCGACAAACATCTCCTACTCAATGAAATAGACGGGATAGAAATCATCGCAGTTCCAAGCGGCAACATCTTCAACTCGCCAGAGCTCAACCTTGACTCTCCTTGCTCTCAGGAACAAAGTGCCCGAATGGACTTGCACAGATTTACAGGCATAGTACTGGCAGCATGGAACGACAACCAAATCATGATTGAAGGAAAAGGATTCAGGCGCATAAAGGCCACTCTTGCCATGCCGGAGGAACGACCCTCCGCAGGAGAAATGGTTACAGTGGCGGGATTTCCAGACGCCGATCCTTATGGTGTAAACCTCATCTACGCACGATGCAAACGGGATCCGGAACAAGCGCAAGCCTCAATTCTAAAACCCGCTTTCACCACGCTACGGCAGCTGTTCACCGATGAAAGCGGACGCCCCAGAATAAACGGATACAGCCACGGGCGGCTTCTGCGCATCAGCGGCACTGTTCTCGACATTCAACCGTCGATGTCGCTCTTCTCGCTTAACTCCGATGAGATCACGACGCCGATCGATTGCACGGCTTCTCCCGATGCGATTGATATTCTTGAGAAAAATTCCAAGGTAGAGATCACCGTTCTCGCGGTGTTGGAAACGGAAAGCTGGCGTGAAAACATCGCATTGCCGCAGACACTCGGACTCAAACTGATTCTGCGATCTGCACAGGACATAAATGTGATCTCCTGTCCGCCGTGGTGGACACCAGCGCGATTGACCGCCGCCATAATAACACTGTTGTTTGCAATTGTGTTCATCATCACAACCAACAGAATCATAAACAGAATCATGATGCGCCGGAAGATATCCGAGCGCACGCGCCTCGCCGTAGAACTGCATGACTCGCTTTCGCAGACGCTTGCAGGGGTCGCATGCCAGATCGCCGCAGGACAAGGCGCTGTCTTGGAAGATCCGCAGGCGGCAAAGGACCTGCTCAAAACCGCCGAGCGGATGCTGAAATCGAGCCGCACGGAACTGAAGAACTGTCTGTTCGACCTGCGCAGCGATACCGTGGACGACCCGGACTTCACGCGGGCGATAGAAAAGACGCTTACCGTCCTGAAACCGCAGGCAGGCATCTCGATACGGTTCAATGTGCCGCGTCAGCTTTTAACTGATGCCTCCGCGCACGCAGTGCTCTGCATAATCCGCGAACTCGTCTCCAACGCCATCCGACACGGTGCGGCTACGCGCATCCGGATAGCCGGCACGATTGAAGGGCGAAATGTTCTTTTTTCCGTTCAGGACAACGGGTGCGGGTTCGATCCCAAACGCCGCCCTGGTCCGCGTGACGGACATTTCGGGCTGGCCGGAATACATGAACGACTTGCCGCCATAAACGGCTCGTTCTCCATAAAGTCAAAGCCGGGGTCAACCAGAATATCCGCAAATATCGTACTACCATGAACAAAATACGCATACTTCTCGCCGACGACCATTCCATCATGCGCGTAGGTCTCTCATCTCTCCTGTCGCGCGAGAAGGATATGGTTGTCGTGGGCGAAGCCGAGAACGGCGAAGAGGCTGTTTCCCTATCCCGGGAAATTAAACCTGATGTGGTCGTGATGGATCTCATGATGCCGTTGTTGTCCGGGTCGGAAGCGACACGCTTGATAACCGCAGGCGATTCTGCGGAAAACAAAAAACCGCGTGTCCTTATTTTCACGTCCTACGGCACATCCGCCGACCTTGCCCGCGCTGTCATCAACGGCGCTACTGGAGTTCTGCTGAAGAACGCCCCGATGCAGGATTTGCCGCAGACGATACGCATGGTTTTTGCGGGAGAGAAGGTGTTGTCGGATGAAATTCAGGCTCTGATTGCGGAAGAAAAAACCTTACCCGGCTTGACTGACCGCCAATTGACTCTGCTTGAACTGGCAG
This sequence comes from Lentisphaerota bacterium, assembly GCA_015061765.1. Next base: position 238 of record SUVZ01000077.1, on the reverse strand, counting down.
CACGAGGATTCACCAATCAGGAAATCGCGGATCATCTGAACATATCCCTAATAGCTGTAAAGAAACAGTTCAGCGACATATTTTCGCGGCTTAACGTATCAAACCGTTCGGAGGCCATAGGTTTCGCGCTCCAACGACACCTGATCTCTTCGCATTAGCCCGATCGCAGACTTGCACGACAAATATCGTACCAATCTCGTGTAATTCCGAAGCACAAACACTCCAGCCGTTTTTTGCG
>SUVZ01000076.1 GCA_015061765.1 Lentisphaerota bacterium | reverse complement strand
CGAAAAGGCTCACCCGGACGTGTTTAACCTGCTTCTTCAGGTTCTCGACGATGGACGCCTGACAGACAGCCATGGACGTACCGTCAGTTTCAAGAACACTGTGGTCATTATGACGTCCAATGCACCGCGCGATACGCTGAAGGGACTGTTCCGTCCGGAGTTTCTGAATAGACTCGATGAGATACTTGAGTTCAAGGAACTTTCTGCGGATCAGATACGCAAGATAGTATCTCTACAGCTCAAGGATTTCGCGAAGCGTCTTGCCGAGCAGGAGCTTCTGTTCGAGATCGACGAGAAGGGGCTCGACCAGCTCGCCAAGGATGGCTACGATCCTGCCTATGGTGCGCGTCCGGTGAAACGGGCAATACAGCGCGAGGTGGAGACTCCTGTCGCCCGGGCAATTATCGCGGGTAAGTATCCGCCCGGCTCAACCGTGAAGGTTACGGCAAAGGACGGTATCTTGACCCTTGTATAAGAACTGTTGCTGAGGAATATTGCCATAGCAATAGGTGAAGGTGAACAAAGGCGCGTCGTTTCCGACGCGCTTGAGGCTTGGTTTTGTGGTTGTTTCGTGGATTTCTCCTTGTGTTTTACTGATTGTCAACGTTGTGAAGATTTTTATTGACACAAATTGGGCTTATTGGGTATATTGTGCAGCCAAGGAGAGAATGGATTTAATGAAGGATGTGTCGGATAGAGTCAGAAAGCTGCCGTTTGCGGTTGCACGGTCCAGTCGTGCTACGCTTGTGGAGCAGGTTGTTGACGGCTTGCGCCAATGCATACTTTCGGGCTTCTATAAGGTTGGTGACATCCTTCCGACGACGCGTGATCTTGCGACACAGCTCGGTGTGAGCCGTATTGTTACGCGAGCGGCAATTGCGGAACTTACAAGGGAAGAACTGATCAACCCGAAACCAGGCGTCGGGTGTATGGTTCTCGGTCGCAGCGGTAAAGTATGGAAGGGAAATGTGCTTTTCATCACCCGTTCCAACGGTCGTACATACTATGTTAACGTATTCACTTCAATACTCAGAGAAAGGCTTGTGTCGACCGGATGGCGGTTCACGCAGGTTACGGTGACCCCGGATTCAAAGGGTCATGCGGATGTATCAGAGCTTGATCTCTGGCTTTCGCATCCGGTGACGCTGGCCATCGTCATGTTCGACAATCCTGCGGCGGAACGGATTCTCTCCCGCAGCGGCGTACCGTTTGTGACACTTGGGAATAAAACTGTATGCCGGACGAAAGGATGCGTTGGACATGTTCAGTACGACCGCACGGCCGGAGCTGCGGAATTCGCCGCCGAGATCAAGAAGGCAGGTGTTGAAAGCGTGTTGCAGGTGGGAATGGAAAAATTTGATGATGTGGCGAAAGAGTTGCACAAGGTCGATATAAGCTTAAAAAGGTGGGAGATTCCGCCTACCCCTGGCGGTAAACTACCTCAGTCTTTATCGTTTGCAGTGCGGGACGCTTTTGCCCAACGTCTTTCGAAATCCAAATCATGGCTTCCGGACATGATTTATTTCTCCGATGATCATGCCTGCGTCGGAGCGTTGGTCGCTTTGACCGCCGCTGGGGTGCGCATACCGGAAGACGTCCGGGTCATCACATGGGCGAACCGGGGGAACTGTCCTGTACATACCAAGCCGCTCGCCAGAATGGAAATGGATCCGGAAAACGACGCGAAAAAGGTCGCGGCCGCTCTTGTCGATTGCCTGGAAGGTCGCGGCGGCGTGTTTCCGCTGACGCTAGGGCCGGTATTCAAAGAAGGGGCGAGTCTATGAAAGGAGTAAAAACTAACATGAAAGCAATGCTTATTCTGGTTGCCGTGGTCGCAGTCGCATTTGCCGCGCAAGCGGAAACGGTTCTCTGGCACTTCGGCGGTAGAGACGGAAAAGTAGCCCCGGCGTCGATTACTGACGTTTCCGGTTCCTATTCACTTGCCCGCACTCAGCTTGGTCCTTCGGGGTCGTACACCACTCAGCTTGCACAATCTGATTCGCAGGGGTCTGTTCTATACTGGCGGTCGGGTGGTGCGCTGGAATCGGCATCCGGTGCGTCTGGTTCTGTCCAAATGTACCGTTGTGCTATAGACGCAAATAACGCCACAAGCAGGTATTATGGCGCAAGCTATTCACTGACGGACTCTTCGGTTGTGAAGACTCTTTTTCCGACCAACGCTTATGGCGATATCCTTCCGTTTACGCTTGAGCTTGTATTCAAGGCGGAGGCATACGATGCGACATTGTGCAACGGCCATAAGAATTTCAACCTCGTTTCAATCAATAGGAGAGGTGCCGCTAACAATGGTGTTCTTAAATTCAACGGCATAAGCGGCGGCAATATCTTTCTCCAGTGTGATTCGGTTGTCGGCGGCAATGGGGATGTGTTCAGCGTTCTGTGCTTGGACGAGGCGGATTTCCGCGATGGCAAATGGCATCATGTGTCCCTTGTCTATACGCTTGATGAAGCTAATCACATTGGCACCATGAACGTGTATCTTGACTATGTGCCTAAGAAGACATGCAGTCCCAAAAGCGCAAGCACAGTAAAGTGCCTCAAATTCACTGAAAGCAATCAGGAGACAGAAGGTAATGCCCAGTTGAACATAGGCGAAAACAATGTCAACAATGCTGCCGGCCTTAGCATTGACGAAGTGCGGCTGACGCAGTCCGCGCTTGATGTGGGTTCGTTTATCCATGCGACGTCTGAAACGGGCTACGGGGAAAAGGCTGCGGGAACTATCGCAAGGTGGACTTTCGACGCCCCTGGACAGAGCGGCGAAACGGTTGGAAGCGATTACGGCGCGGTTGCTTCCGTGGACGGGGCGAAGGCATACGGACTTAGAGGCGGAACTCATGCGACAAGTGGCGCGACGTGGGAAAGCGAATTGGTTGCAGGCGGCGATTTCCCGCCTGTTTACACAAATGACGTTCCGTATGCCTACATCTGGGATCCGGGCGCAAGGCGGATTGCGAATCCCGATAACGCGACATCGGTGTTCTTCAAGCACGCTGACGAGAATGGCGCGTCGTCGCAAGGGTTTGCCGGCTCTGTTTTGAATACGAGCGCCGCGATTGCCGATGTTTGTTTTCCGTCGAATTTCACATTCGAGTGCTTTATGAAGTGCGACAAGTCGTTTGGGGAAAACGTTAGCGGACTGTTTGGCTTTTTCAATGGAAGCGCCTATAACGGCAACACCGCGCGGTACGTCGCGATTGATCTTCCGAACACTTCTGAAAAGATATTCGCTCGGCTGATTGAAAATTCTAACGATAACAAAGTGTCCAGTACCAAAAAAATGGATGACGGCGAGTGGCATCATGTGGCGGCCAACTTTGATGCTTCGTCAGGCTCGTCTAGAACCATCAAGTTGTGGGTCGACTATGAGGAGAAGGGGTCAAAAACGATTGAGGGAGCTGCTGCGTTTAACCCCGCGAAAGTCGCGATAGCCTTTGGCGCAGTGCCAGGCGGCAAAGCCTTTTCGGGGTTGATCGACGAGCCGCGCATTACCGCCGGCGACATCGGCGTTGACAGGTTCCTCCGTCCGTTCATACCCCGCGAAGACATAACGGGCGTCTGGCTTGTGCCGACGAATTCCGTGCTGTCCGGCAAGGAGTGGTATTCTCCGGAGACGGATTATCTTGAAGGCGCATGGATGGCCGGCGACCTTGCGCTTTCCGACGATCTGCCGCGCACTGAAACGTATGTGAAGATTGGCGGTGAGCGCATCCGGCTCAGCAAGTCCATCGCCTTTTCGGGCAATGGCGGCATGACGATTCCATGCGCGGCGACGGTCGGATCCAAGGTGTTCACGGTTGAGGCGAACTTCTGCGGCAACGGTACGGTCTTTGCCAAGTCGATGTTTGGCGGAAAGTCCAGCTGGGCGGTCCGGACGACGGAAAACGGTTGCGCCTGCGTCGAGATTGATGGTGTCACGACCGCGACGGATGTCGACGTTGATGACGGCAAGTGGCATCACGCCGCGCTCGTCGTGAATCGTGCCAGCACGCAGACGGCGACGCTCTACATCGACGGCGGGCAGGTTGCTTCCATTGATGCGTCGGGCATGAAGCTGGACTCGGGAGACTTTGTCGTCGGCGAGGATTTCGTCGGCAATATTGTCGGCGTTCGCTTCTCGCCGACGGCGTTGACCTCCGGACGGTTCATGACGGCGGGCGCGATTCGTGGTCTCAGTATTGTCATTAGGTAGGGGTATTCGTAAATGAAATCCTTTTTTAGTTTTGCGGCGGCGGTAGCGTTTGGATGTCTTGTGCAAATTTATGCGGCTGCTGAGCCAAAGATCGGAGCAGTATCCACCGTTCCCCACGAGCTTGACTGGCTCGTGCAGTCCGGTCACATTCAGGGAGCATGTTGTTCGGAGCAGGGCATCTACCTTTCGCATTCGCTCGGGCTCGACAAGATCGGGTGGGACGGCAAATTGCTCAAGCACATCGAGGCGCCAGGACATCTTGGCGACTGTGCGTATGCAAATGGGCGGATCTACGGCGCATTCCTGATATGGGACGCAAAGCTGCGCAAAGGGGGAAAGAAGGGTCTTGTACGGGTTTGGGACGAGAATCTGGAGCAGGTTGACGAAGCGTGGTTCGACGAGGCGTTGGACGGAATCGCGGTTTTGGGCGACACGATATACGTAGGCGTCGACCGGTGGGGGAACAAACCCCATCGGCTCTGCTGCGTGAAACGGTTAGGTCTCGATCTCTCGGACAAGGGCAACGTAGATGTCGATTTGGGGTACGGTATCGTCTATGGCGTTCAGACGATGGCTACGGACGGGAAAAGCCTTTTCTTCAGCAACTACGCGGTCGGGCCGAAAGACGGAAATCCCGAACGCTTTAACACTACGCGCCTCACGCCGGAACTTGAAGTCGTCGAAAACCTCAAGTTTCGGTGCACGCAGGGGTTCGGCCTCGTGCCGAAGACCGTGTCCAGGCGCGACGCACCTGTCTTCTTCAAAGTTTGCGCGATGGGCGGCGACATGCATGGATGGCGCAAGGACCCGGAGAACAACCCGCCGCGCATACGCATCGAGTTCTACGAATGGAAGAATGGACAGTTCACTTCTGTCACGAAGGAAGACGATCCAGCCGATCTTGGCGACTTTGTCTGGGCGAACGATGACCCAGAGAAATACGTTGTTCGCAACGTCCCAATCAAGGACATGAAGCCCGGCATGTGCGCGGAGGTCACGATGTGGGTCGATGCGAGCGGGCTTTCGGAGGGCGGCGTGCCCGAGGCTTCGCTTGCGTGGGGCAGCCGCGCGACCGGGGCGACCTGGGCCGGAGGGTCTGGCGGAACCGTGTTGCGCTGGAACGATCCGAAGATCGAGAAGGATTCTCGCGGGCGACGCAAGTTCGTCGTCTGCACGCCGGTCATGCCTATGGATGCCGTGAATCCAAAACTGCATTTTTTTGCAAAGAAGCCCGCCATCGGCAAGATTGTCTATTCCGACATCACGATTGCGCTTTCACCCCGCGAGTATTCCGTTCGTCTCGCGAACTCCGCGTATGCGAACTCCGCCGCCGACGGCGACGTGCGTTTCGTCGCCACTTTTATTACGGATCCCGATTCCGAACTGGGGGACGACCTGTCGGGGACGCTTGTCTTTACGGACTCTGCCGGACGCTTGTCGCGCAAGACGGCAGAGAAGTTGACCGGCGACTTTGCCGAAGTGACCCTGGACGTTTCCAAGCTGGCGGTCGGCGAACAGGATGTCCGCTTTGAGCTCGCGAAGAAGGATGGGAAGGTGCTCGCTGTAGGCACTTGCCGTTTCGAGCGCGTCAAGACTTTGCCGAAGCGCCGCGTCGCCTTCGACAAGTTCGGGCGGACCCTCGTCGACGGCAAGCCGTTTTTCCCGCTCGGCATGTATTGGAGCGAGAACACGCTTTCGAAGGATGGGGCTCTCGAGCGCTATGTCGCGCCGGGCGTGTTCAACTGCCTCCAGACGTATGAAAAGGCGATGACGCCGCAGATTCTCGATCGCTACCACAAGAAGGGCCTGATGGTGCTCGCGAGCGTCAAGGACATTTACATTCGAGGTCCAAAAGATCCGCACGCCTTGATATTTCCTCCGAAGGAAGTCAAGACGCAGGCAGATGCCACTGCATACGTGACGGATGTCGTCAACCGCTGCAAGAACCATCCCGCGCTTCTCGCATGGTACACCTGCGACGAGTTTACGTCTGCATATGCTACCAAACTAGAGGAACGCTACCGGCTAATCAAGTCGCTCGATCCGGAGCATCCTGTCTTCGTCCTCGCATTCTCTGACGCCACTCGCTCGTTTCTCCAGGCATGCGACGTGACGGGGACAGACCCTTATCCTGTTTGCAAACCGCGGGAATTCGGCGGCGGCGAGCCGGAACATCCCGGCTTGGGCTGTGTATGGAAAGCCGGCGATGATGCGGAAACGATACGAAAGGAGATGTTTGCGCTCAAACCGCTTTGGCAGGTTCCGCAAGCGTTCAAGTGGCAGTGGGACTTCAAAAAACGCTCTGAATACCGCTTCCCGACGCGGCGTGAACTTTCGTCTATGACATGGCAGCAGATCGCGGCCGGCGCCAACGCGATCTTCTTCTACTCCTACGGACAGATGATAAACAACAGCAAGGACGAGTCGGAGCTGATAGAGTATTTCGACGAGACGACAGTTCCCGTAGCCCGTGAAATCAAGCGGGCCGAAAAGATATTGTTGCTTGATCCCGGACCGAAGGCCGCCGCGAAGCCCGACCGCGTCCGCGTCCGCACGTGGCGTCACGGCGAAGGTGCGTATGTGCTCGTCTGCAACACCCATCCGGGGCGTCGCACGGGCGAAGTACGAATCGAAGGCAACTGGAAGAGGTGTAAGGCGCTCTTTGGCGGCGGCGTGACCCTCAAGTACGGTGCGCTTTCGCTCAACATGGCGCCAATCGGCGTTACCATCGTGAAGCTTGAGAAATGAGAAGATTTTATTCGAAACGGTGGGGTCCCTAAATGACATGGTTGTTTTGGCTTGAAAATGGTGAAATTCTGCAAGATAACGTGAAATGAGTGGAACGTGATGAGAAAGATGTTTGTTTCGTTCGTCGCAGCGTGTATGAAGGATGTGCTAGAGGCGGCGTTAGTGAAGTTTTAAAATACCAGTTTCGCTATTGCATTATGCAATATGGTGTGGTATTATATTGCAAAACATAGCGAAAGGAGTTTTGTTGTGCAAGAAATGCAATTAAGAGACCTTATATTGAAACTTCGACAGTTGCATTGTGAGTTTCAAACCGTTGAAGTCAAAAGTGCCCGAAACGGATGTCCAAAGCATCTGTATGATACTTTGTCCTCGTTTTCAAATCAGTCAACAGGTGGCGTGATTCTCTTTGGAATAGATGAGTCGGCAAATTATGAGGTTGTCGGGGTGTATGATGCGCAAGACTTGCAACATCGTGTCTCGGAACAATGCAAGGAAATGTCGCCCGAGGTTCGTCCGTTGTTTACAGTTGCAGATATGAACGGTAAGACGATTGTGTCGGCGGAGATACCAGGAGTTGACGTAGCGGAGAGGCCAGTTTTTTATCGTGGGCGAGGACGGCTTGGCGGTTCGTTTGTTCGGGTTGGCGAGGCGGATGAACCTATGAGTGAGTATGAAATATATACATACGAAGCCTACAGGCGTAGGATCCGAGATGACATTCGGACTGTTGATGCCGCCGACATGGGACAACTGCGCGAGGACATGCTTGGCGAATATCTGCGGCGCGTGAAAGTAGACAGGGCGAATCTCGGGGCGAATGCCAGCGATTTCGAGATTCTTGAGCTTATGGGAATTAGGAAGGGAGAGAGGCCCACAATCAGCGGCGTTCTTGCGTTCGCGAAATATCCACAGGCTTATTTCCCCCAGCTGTGTTTGACGGCTGTTGTCGTTCCTGGCGTGAAGATGGGGGATGTAGGCGACGGCGGAGAGCGTTTCCTTGCCAACGAGAAGTTCACCGGTCGGCTGGACGAAATGTTGAAGGGAGCCGTCGACTTCGTCGTTCGCAATATGAGGGTAAAGACCATAATCGGGAAAGGCGGCGGGCGTGAGGACAAGCCTGAGTTCCCCGTGACGGCAGTGCGCGAGGCGATTTTGAACGCCCTTGTGCACCGTGACTACAGTTTGCATACTGAAGGTTCGCCAATTTCGCTTTGCATGTATTCCGACCGGATGGAAATCTCAAACAAGGGCGGTTTGTACGGAAGGATATCCGTCGACTTAATTGGGAAGGTTCATCCCGAAACACGCAATCCCGCCCTTGTTGACATGATGGAGGTCATGGGGTATACCGAGAATCGATATTCTGGCGTTCCTACCATGCGGAGGGAGATGCAGTCTTTCGGACTGCCTCCGCCGGAATTCGTCAATCGCAACGGCGAGTTCAAGGTCATATTCAGAAATGGTCTTGGCGTGGTTGCCGAATCCCCTAAGTCTCTGAATGTCGACTCTCCGACTCCCGAATTGAGCGCACGCGAGAGGCGTCTGCTGGAATTCTGCGTAAAGCCGAGGACAAGGGCGGAGGTCATTGATTGTCTTGGCGTTTCGCATTTCTATGCTTTTTCGAAAATCGTTCCAAAACTTGTGAATGCAGGATTGCTTTGCCTCTCGCGTCCTGAGGCGCCGCGTAGCCGATTGCAGCGTTTTACGAGTGTGCCACAGAGCTTTTCTGGAGAAGCCCCCTTGGATGGGGGTAGTCTTAGTCGAGAAATAACGTAGTTCAGAAAGATAACGAAAAATGAGTGAAAACGCATTGAGAAAGTTGTTGTCAATTTCGCTCGTCGCGGCGGTTGGGCTCGTGGTGGCAGTGGAGAGCCGGGCGGACGACATGCCGTTTGCGGTTGTCGCCGCCGGTGATGGATTCACGAACTGTCTTTCGCGCACTGACGCAGGATGGACGGACGGAACGGTGGCCGTTTCCATCGATGGCGAAGGACACGTGTCGGTGCGTTCGCCCGGCAAGGGGCTTTCGTCGGTGACGCTGAATTGGAAGAAAGAGTGGCATAGCGGCGCGATGTTCCTAAACGACGCATGGGAGCGTTCCTACGGGGAGCTTGAATGGCGGACCTTGGCGGCAGGGGAGATCTTCTCGCCGTGGTACTTCCTCACGGCTGCGGACGGCCAGACGTCCGGCGTCGGCGTAGAGACCCAGCCAAATGCAATGGCGTGTTGGAAAATCGCCAAGGATGGTTTCTCGCTCGTTCTCGACGTTCGCGCCGGTGGCCGCCCCGTCCGGCTTGGAGATCGCGTCCTTCGCGCTTGCAGGGTAGTCCGAGCCGGATCGAAATCTGGAGAGTCCGTATGGCAGTTCGGGCGGCGCTTCTGCCGTCTGATGTGTCCGAAACCAAAATTGCCGAAGTCTCCGGTCTATGGCTACAACGACTGGTATTGCGCGTATGGCAAGAACACGGCGACGAATTTTCTTAAAGACGCAGAATATGTGGTGGCGTGTGCGAAGGGATGCGAGAACCCGCCTTATGTCGTGATGGACGACGGATGGCAGAAGAACTCGCCGCCAGTCGTGCGCGAGTCGGGGCGTGGCCCATGGGACGCGGCAGGGCACAATTTCGGTATGGATATGCCGGAGTTTTGCCGCGCAATCGCCGCGCTTGGCGCAAAGCCGGGGCTTTGGTACCGTCCGCTTCGCGCATGGGATGGATTGCCGAAAGACCAGAAACTTATCGCAAACGAAAAGTATCTTGATCCTACGGTGCCGTCAGTTCGCTCGCGCATCGTCGAGGACATGAAGCGCTTCCGCGAATGGGGTTTCAGGCTTGTAAAGATAGACTTTCTCTCGTATGACATTGCGCAGCTATGGCCGTGCGACCCGCACCCGCATCCCGAGCTGTTCATCCAAGACGACAGGGCGTGGCGTGACGACACGCGGACGACTGCCGAGGTGATGCTTGATCTTTATCGCGCGATGAAGGATGCCGCGGGCGATGATGTTGTCATTATCGGCTGCAATGCCCTAAACCATCTTGCGGCGGGTGTGTTTGAGTTGCAGAGGACGGGCAATGACACGTCGGGCAGGGATTGGGAGTGGACGCGCAAGAACGGAGTCAACACCTTGGCCATGAGGTCGATTCAGGATGGCGCGTTCTTCAAGATCGACGCAGATTGCGTGGGTCTTGCTTCCGAAGGGGCGGTGCCGTGGTCGCTCAATCGTCAGTGGATGGAACTTCTAGGGAAAAGCGGGACGCCGATGTTCGTCTCGTGGCGGCGCGACCTCGCTACGCCGGAAGTCCGCAAGGCCATTTCGGAGGCGTTCCGCCTCGCTTCGACCGACTGCGAGGCCGCCGAGCCGCTCGACTGGTTCGAGACGCGCCATCCGCGTCGTTGGCGTTTTGCCGATGGCACATTGTCGGACTACGCCTGGTCGCTGGATGTGGGTGCGGCCGTAAAGCCGTTTCCAGTGTTCACCGCACCGAGGGCTGTGACGCAGGGCCCGCACGACCACTTCCTTGCGAACTACTTTGCAATCAATGCGTGGAGTCCCGACAACCGCTATGTTCTTGCTCTGGAGACGGACATAAAGGACAAGTTGCCGGACGGCGCGCCGTGCACCGTGGGACTTGTCGACACGGAAGACGGCAACAGGTTCGTTCCCGTCATGGAGACGCGCACGTGGAACTTCCAGGAGGCGGCGATGGCGCACTGGCTCCCGAACGAGAAGGACACGTTTGTTGTCAACGACCTGCGGGACGGAAAGTTCGTTACCGTCGTCAGGAACTGGCGCACGTGCGCGGAGCGCATCGTTCCGCATCCCGTGAGCGCCGTTTCTGAGGACGGCACATGGGCGCTCTCCATCAACTATGCGCGGCTTTACCTGGCGCGGCCCGACTACGGCTATGCTGGCGAAGGGCAGGATCCGCGCCGGGGCGTCGTCTTCCCCGAGGACGACGGACTCTGGCGCGTCGACCTGAAGACGGGCGAGGCGAAGCTGCTCGTCAGCTGCGCGGCGCTTAAGGACATGGTGCCGCAAGTTCCAGAAACGGGCCTCAGCTACATATGCCATACGGTGATTTCCAAGGACATGAAGCGCATCTACTTCCTTTCGCGCTCCGTCTCGCAGTCGATGGAAGGCGTAAAGAAGTTCAAGGGCGTCAACTGGCACACCACGGCGTTTACCTGCAATGCCGACGGATCGGACGTCCGTCGCTGCTTTCCGGACGGCTGGGGCTCTTCGCACTTCAACTGGAAGCCCGCCCTGTCGGATCGCGACGCGCGCACGATGGTCGTCACGTGCAACTGGCAGAACAAGGTCTATACGCATGTCGAGTTCACGGTCGGCGAAGAGGAAAAGGCAAGGCAGGTCGGCGGGGACGCGATGAACTTCGACGGGCACTGCATCTACACGCCGGACGGCGAGTTCGTATCCGGCGATGGCTATTGGGACGATAGGTTCTACCGCCACTGGAAGATGGTGCGCCTCGCCGACAACGCCGTGAAGGACATTGGCGACTTTTACGTCCCAGAGGCCTACCGCGATGTCTACTGCCGCTGCGACCTGCATCCGCGCTGGAGGCCTGACGGCAGACAGATCGCGTTTAACTCCGTCCATGAAGGTTCGCGGCAGATATACGTCATGGACGTTGCGGAAAATTCTCGCGCGAAGCCGTCGATGTCATGGTTCCTGGAGGCTCGATTTGGATTGTTCATCCATTGGGGAATTTACTCGATCCCCGCGCGCGGAGAATGGATATACGCGCGCCATCCGTGGAAGAAGGGCGAATACGAGTCGTTTTCCAAAGTGTTCAACCCAACTAACTACAACCCGCACGAATGGGCGAAACTCGCGAAGCAGGCGGGGATGAAGTATGCGGTGTTCACGACCCGCCACCATGATGGTTTCTGCATGTTCGACAGCCGCTACACGGACTACAAGATCACGAAGACGCCGTACGGAAGGGATGTCACGCGCGAATACGCCGACGCATTCAGGGCGGAGGGGCTGAAGGTCGGGTTCTACCATTCGCTTCCGGACTGGACGCATCCGGGGTATTCCGATCCGGAATCTCCGGATGGAATACAGGGACGTCCGCTCCATAAGCCTACACAACAGGAATATGCCGAATTCAAGGAGCTTTTGTACAATCATGTCTGTCAGTTGATGACGGACTACGGGAAGGTGGATATTCTTTTTCTGGACTATACGAGCAAGTACAAGGCGGGAGTGGACTATTTCGACCGGGAACGGATACTTGATATGGTCTATAAATGCCAGCCGGATATAATAGTGAACGACAGGCTTTCGTTCTACAAGGACAACTGCCGGGATTTTGACTACTATACGCCTGAAGTGTGCGTCCCTGCGCGGCCAGTAAGCGTGAAGGGGCGTGAGGTCGTGTGGGAGACTTGCGCAACGATGAATGGCAGCTGGGGCTATCGCAGTG